>CAYSYZ010000079.1:0-9519 GCA_964435205.1 uncultured Desulfovibrionales bacterium | reverse complement strand
GGGCACACGGCTCAGCCCCGCATTCCCACGGCGCGAAGCGCCGGGGGGAACGATTAAGTTAACAGGCTGACAAGCCCAGAGCGAAGCGGCGGGGTTGGCAGTCCTTGTTGAACGACTGGTTCGGTTTTCAGCAATTACGTGGTAAGTAGGGGACTCTGGTGACATATTGACATTTACTCCTTCCAACGCCCTGCCTCGCTTTCTGGTTATTTTTCCACCTATTTTGGATCAAATATAGGTTGAGCTTGTCATCTCTGTCCTATACAGTACCAGGGCGGTACATCAGCCACCCCGGCGGTTTTCCTCAAATATGTCAGCAGGCATGGAGTAGCGTAAACGCCAGACCATCTTGATTGGCCGTTCACTCTCATAACTGACACGGTCTGTGGGTCCCAAGTAGGTGAATGGCACGGTAATACCATTTCTTTTCTTCACATCACGGGCAAAGATCAGGATAGTATAGCCGCGCTCCCCATGATGAATCAGGTTTTGTCCTGTGTCGCTGTCTTGTATTGTGTTCGACTGTGATTCCCAGTGCAGAAGTTCTCGGCTGATGGGGTAATCCGCATACATAGTACTCGGCGAAAACTCACGCTCCGTTTTCTGGAAGGTGATGAGTAAAACATAAGCTTTGATGTCTCTGAAGTGAAGGACCCCGACTCCTGTCGGGCCGGCTGATTCAAGTGTCGCCAGCCCTAGCGCTGCCTTGATATCTGAATTGCTATATTGAGCGTGAAGTTCCAGGGAGCAGGGGAAGGGTAAGTCTGGCAAGGCGCCGCTGATGCGTGTTTCGTCCTCTGCCCATTCAAGTACTTCTTCGAGATCAGAGAGAATTGATTTGTTGTCGGCGAGCTTTGTGAATGAATCCTCCAGTGTCGTTATCCCCAAAACCATGCCGGGCTTGCCCCACAGTCGGTAATGAATGGACATGTCCGATTCCCCAGCCGCAGATAACGCTCCTGAAAAATCACCTTGCCGAAGTTTCGCCACCACATGACGCAGCCGAGTAATTTCTTTGGGACCATTTATGAAGGCAGCTCGCATAAGAGCATCCTTGAGTCGGGCAATGTCCGGGTCCTGCGGTGGCAGTGCAAGGCGCGCTCTCGCTTTCCATCCCGACCATGTTTCTCTTACAAGGAGCAACTCGGGCTCATATTCGTGGTAACGCACAAAGTTTCCAAAGGTAAGAGGTTGTTTAGTGTCATTCTCGAAAGTCTGGAGCCTTTCGGGTATTTGAACCGAGAGATTACGTAAATTTTCGCGGATGTTCGTAAGGACATACTCCCGTGCGATACGGTCGAGCTGTATAGAACACCCAGCGGGGAGGTGAGGAAAATTGAGTTCAACTTCCCGGTCAATGGCGAAGCGATGTTTCGGTAATAGTGCTTTCAGCTTTAAATCAATGCGATATCGCCGATGGGCCTGTCCTACAAAATCAAGAACGGTAAGGCAATCCTTCCCAGGTGCATGGCGTAACCCCCGGCCTAACTGCTGGAGAAATACAGTCAGGCTCTCGGTTGGCCTAAGGAACATCACAGTATTCACGTCAGGTACATCAATTCCCTCGCTCAGCTTATCAACGGTGAAGAGAAAGGTAAGTCGCCCTGCCCGCAAATTGTTTAACAAAGCTGTACAGCGGGTATCATCGACTCCAGAAACGAAGGCTGCGGACGGAATACCCCGCTGCGTGAACATCTCCGCCATGTACTGAGCATGCTTGATGGTGATACAGAAACCAATTCCCTTGACTGATTGCAGGTCCGGCTCATAACGGGAAAGTGCCCTAAGGATCACATCGAGGCGCTGTAGCGCCAGCATGTCCGTTCCGGTGTAGACTTTTTCCAGTTCGTTTGGGTCATATTTACCGTTTCTCCAGAATTTGTCCTGGTCGAGTGCCACCGGGTCGGCAATCCCGAAGTAGTGGAAGGGGCAGAGGAGTTTCTCTTCAAGTGCCTCAGGTAGTCGTATCTCGGCGGTAAAGCGGTTGCTGAAATCTGCGGCAACAATATCACCATCCATCCTCTCAGGCGTTGCTGTGAGGCCCAGGAGGGCTCTGGGTGAAAAATACTCAAATATTGGTCGGTAGCTGTCAGCCGTTCCATGGTGAGCCTCGTCGATGACAATATAATCATAGAAATCCTTGCCCACCTGTTCCCATAGCCGGCGACCGGAGAGCATGCCGACTGAACAGAATAGGTGCTCCAGACGACTGGCTTCAAAGGTACCAACAAGCAGTTCCCCGAAATCATGCATACGCAGCACATTCCTGAACGTCGCCAGCGCCTGCTGAAGAATCTGTTGCCGGTGCGCGACAAAAAGCAGGCGTGCCTGTCTCTGCCGCTGCTCAAAGAATCGCTTAAAGTCAAAGGCAGCAACAACGGTCTTTCCAGCTCCAGTGGCAGCGATGACGAGATTGCGCCAGCGGTCATGCACCGTTCGCTCGACCTCTAGTGCTTCAAGGATGCGTTCTTGGTAAGGGTGCGGAGTGAGATCGAAGAAAACCGACGGTGTTGCCTGTTGAGGATTACGGGCTCGGTTGATGGCATCCCGGAGGAGTTGTGGATCGATCGGATCAAAAATGATGAACTCACGGCTATTCCAATATGTTTCGAACTCAGCGGTAAACTTATCGATAATATGCGGCATGTCTTGGGCTGTTACCTTGAGGTTCCATTCCAGCCCGCTTGTCATCGCTGCATGCGACATGTTAGCTGAGCCGATATAGGCTGTTGAAAAGCCGGACTTGCGCAGGAAATGATACGCTTTGGCATGAAGTCGCGTTCTGTCAGTGTCATAAGATACCCTCACCTCAACGTTCGGCAGCCGAGCCAGCCACTCCACGGCCGGCGAATCGGATGCACCCATATACGAGGTGGTGATGACCCTAACGGGCACATCGCGCGTTCGAAGGTCCTCAAAGGCAGGCATCAAAAGTCGTAATCCGGACCACTTGATGAAGGATACCAATATGTCCACCGCGTCAGCAGAACGCATCTCCTCCTGCAATTCGCTGACAAGCTGCGGGTCGTGGGGGGAACCAGTGAATAGACTGCTTTCGACAATTGGCGTCTGCGGTCTGGGAATCCCTTGCCGGGCAAAATGGGGAGGTGTTATCTCCAGCAGAACAGACTTTTGACCGCCCACAAGCCGTCGCTTTTCCAAATAATCTCTGCCGTCGCTGCCTGCTATAAGATCGATCAATCGATTGCACAGGGCAAGGCGTGTATCAGGGTCAGACTCCTGTCGCAGCGCCTGTTCAATCACTTTGGCAACGAACGAGGCATAGCGTGCTGGCTGCTCCTCCGGGTCGATCTTGGATAGAACAACACGCAACTCTGGATAGCGATTGAGAGCCTCTCGCAAGCCTTCGTCGAGCAAAGCCTCATAGATACCAGGGGGGAGAAAATCTTTGTTATCAGGTGGAAGGGATGCCATTAGCATGCGCCCCTTATTGGTCCAGTGAGAGTTTTCCGGTATATCTCTATAACTGGCAAGTCCGCTTCTGCCCAGTCGAGGGTGTGCAGTTCACCCGGCGGCAGCCAGGCGATGGCCGCGTGCTCATGGAGGGTGATTTCACCCGCGACAATTGTGCAGATGAAAGGGTAGAGTGTCACTGTAAACGCTGGGTAGTGATGGGTTACTGGAGGAAGCGACAGGCTTACAGCCACTTCTATTCCCAGTTCTTCGGACAATTCACGTTTCAGGCATTCCTCAGGGCTCTCTCCATTATTGGTCTTGCCACCTGGGAACTCCCATTTCAGCGGCAAACTCATGGATTCACCCCGCTGCGTGGATAATACTTTCCCACCGTTTTCTATAATTGCGCAAGCGACTTGTATACTTTTCATGAAAGACATTCAAAAACCAATAAATGCTTCCAGTCCAGCATTCTTAACTTCTTAATGCTCTCGCCATCAAGCTGTTTATTCCGGTTAATTTTCTCAATCCACCATCTTGTGTGTGTTTTTGGTATCACGAAATATTTACATCCCTCATGACCATGCCAGAAACAGCTATGGATAAATACAACCTCTTATACTTTGGGAAAACCGGGTCAGGCTCGCCAGGCAGTGCAGCATCATAAAGTTTATACCGGAAGCCTTTTTCGAAAAGAAACTTTCTGACAAGGACTTCCGGCTGTGTGTCCTTACTCCTGATCCTTGACATATTGAAGCTTTTGGTTCTCTTATCATGAACATCTGTCATAAGGAAAGTACCGGCAAGGGTTTGCTGTCGATCTCTCCCCTTTTTTCCCCGCAGTCTATAGTCCTTTCAGATCACAAGCCAATACGCCTTCTTTCCCCAGGGACTTCCGGTGAGCTTCTGTTATCCCGTCCATGGAGAACAGGGCATAATATTCCTTTCTCTTACCGGCTCTCCATTTGACAAAGGTTGCCTTTTCTTTCAGCCTCTGAGCATCTGCCCGCGTGAATTTATTTCCTTTAAGCTTGCATTCGCCAAAGAGGACCTTTCCTTCCTCCTCATTGAGCGCTACTACGTCTATCTCGACATCGCTTTTTCTTGTCCAGAAACCGCCGATTTTTGTGAATTTAAACGGGACAATATCTCCGGTGTTTCTCTGCACAAGCAATGCCCTGATTAATTCTTCAAAGGACCTTCCCATGAGGGCCGGCAGATCGTTGAGTATCTTTGCGGTAAGGCCTTTTTCGTCACCAATCTCCAGGAGGCTTTGATTACGGAATATATATCTGAACCAGAACCTCAACGCGGGGTCCTTTATATAATACCTGCCGATCTTCTTTTCAGGCCGGTATTCTGTTACCGGGATCCTTCTTTCGAGGACCTGATAATATGAGGTAAGTTCATCAAGATACTTGCTTATGCTGTTGATGTTTATACCGGCCCCGTCTGCAATACGGGCCATCTGGGTTTCTCCGCCGGCAACTACCTGAAGTATCGAGAAGTAAAGATGGTAATTCTTCCCGAATTCCTCAATCAGGAGCTCTCTGCCCTCATTCTGGAGCGGTGCATCCATCTCACAATAGAGCTTCCTGATAACCTCTGGATGGGGTTTCCCGAACAACCTGTATCTGTCAAGGAGAAAGTAATATTTGGGGATACCTCCAAACAGGGTGTAATAAAACGGTAAATGCGCTGAGGAATCAAGATGATAATCGGTAAGGATTCCGGAAACAGCACCTGGTGTGAGCGGTTCTATGTAGAGCTTTGATGTCGCCCTTCCGAAGAGAGGCTCTTTTTTCCCCTCGAAAATTTTTTGCATAAGGGTGAAGACTGACCCGATAAAGACAAAGGCGCCTTTTATCTGGTTTTTCTCCCCGTCCCATTGATTCTGCAGGGTAGAGAATACCGAGGGGTCAACTGATTCAAAGTTCTGGAATTCATCAAAGACCATGATGAGGGGATTTTCCTTCATATAGCTGAGCACAAAAGAAAAGAAGTCCCCGAAGCTTCTGAAGGTGGCTGTCCTCATTAGGGGTATTTTCCCGGCAAGGATGTCCCTGAATTCTTCAATCAGTATATGAGACTTCTTTTTGGAGACGAAGAGATAAAGGACGTCCTTTCTTCCCTTTGCGAATTGCCGTATCAGTTCTGTCTTGCCGACCCGTCTCCGGCCGGTGATTACAACCATGTGGGATGTCTTCATGGAGAGGGCCGCGATCTCAGACAGCCTCGAAAGCTCTTGTTCCCTGTTATAAAATTTCATGGCGTTATATTATCATACCTTTTCGTATCATACAATATAGTATGATAAATTGATGCCCTGACATCAGCATCCCTGGTAATCAGAGGGTACTGCTTTAATATTGAGGAGGAGAACTGAGTAAAAACCCTAATACCTCTTCCCCTTCTTATGTCCCTGGCGGCGGTCTTCATAATGTTATTTATAGGTTATATCTGACCTTTTTGTCGAGAATTTTGTACTAACTATCGTGAAATGCCTGCCTGGCATCGGGATGATTGTTTAGAAACCACCTTGCCACAGAGCACCCGGAGAATACAGAGGGTTTTAAAAAAGAGATGTTGCAGAGCCGTCACTATTATGGCTGCAATGGATAATATTCTGATATCGGCAGGCGTCCCGCCGGTCAGAAGAGATATTCAGGGATGGAACTACTTAGACGAGCTCAGCACCGTGTCCTTGATGCTGGTATATATTATTCGAAAGTTTTCCTCAAAAGATGTGGGTGAGACGCGGCCGGTTTCTATGAACTTTATGACCACTTCCTTGGCCGCCCGAAGTATAACCTCATCATCTGCAGTCAGCTTTACGTATTTTTTTTCTTTCTGGTTTTTGTTCATATCCGGGCCCGATTAAGAAATAAAGCCTCTGCTGTTTTGGAAGAAGGCTTTATTTCCAGCAGAGGCTTTTATCATGGCAGGAAAAACCGTTTCGCAGCCTTCCCTGAACCCAAGTTTGGTGGAGCTGATCGGGATCGAACCGACGACCTCTTGAATGCCATTCAAGCGCTCTCCCAGCTGAGCTACAGCCCCATATCTTAGTACATGCAGAATGGTTAAATTACTTAACACGGGCCAAGCTTTTCTGTCAAGGGTCTTATCTGAAATTTGGGTTTTTTACTGACATGACGAGTCGGGTAAAAAGTTAAAGGCCGGCCTGTTTCAGAGCATTTTCCCTTGACAAGGTTCTTTGTTGTAGATAGCCTAACAAACTTACCGGATTATTTTGCTTTTTGGGGGAGAGGTCGATGGATTACCGCGAGACACTCAATCTGCCGCGTACTGATTTCGCCATGAAGGCCAATCTTGCTGAACGCGAGCCGGCCATGATCGAGAAATGGGAGATGAGCGGGCTCTATGCACGTATTCGTGCGGCATCGAGTGGAAGACCCCGGTATATACTGCATGACGGGCCACCTTATGCCAATGGCCACATCCACATGGGGACCGCGTTTAACAAGATACTGAAAGATATCGTCTCGAAGTCAAGGCAGATGGCAGGCTTTGATTGCCCTTATGTGCCTGGCTGGGATTGTCATGGACTGCCCATTGAACACCAGGTCGATAAGGAATTAGGGGCCAGGAAGAAGGGCATGTCCAGGCTCGAGATCCGCAAAAGTTGCCGGAAGTACGCAGAAAAATTCATTGACATCCAAAGGGCGGAGTTCAAACGTTTAGGGGTTCTCGGGGACTGGGAAAAGCCTTACCTGACGATGAACTATGACTATGAAGCCACAATTGCACGGGAATTCGGCAGGCTGCTTCTGAATGGAAGCGTTTATAAGAGCAAGAAACCGGTTTACTGGTGCAGATCGTGCAAGACGGCCCTGGCCGAGGCTGAAGTGGAGTATTATCCCCACCGTTCACCCTCCGTTTATGTAAAATTTCCGTTGGCTTCGGACCTATCTACCGCTTTTCCATCACTTGCGGGCAGGCCGGTATACGTGCTTATATGGACGACTACGCCCTGGACCCTCCCGGCCAACCTGGCCGTTGCCCTGAATCCGAATTTTGATTATGTGGCAGTACAAGTAGAAGATGAAGTATGGATTGTGGCTGAGGGTCTGCTTCTTTCGCTGGCAGGAACTCTTGGCCTTGGAGAATACAAGATTTTGGAGCGATTTTCTGCACACCGCCTGGAAGGGCTGAAGTGCCGCCATCCTTTTCATGATCGCGATTCTGTGATGATCATGGCGTCCTATGTCACTCTCGACACCGGTACCGGGTGTGTGCACACGGCGCCGGGTCATGGGCGTGAAGACTACGAGAGCGGTATAGCATACGGCCTGGACATCTATTCCCCGGTTAATGACGAGGGGAAGTTTACAAAAGAGGTCGATTACTTCGCCGGGGAAGACATCTTCAGCGCCAATCAGGGCATTATCAGCTTGCTGAAGGATAAGGGTCTCCTGGTAAGTAGCGAGGAGATCGAGCACAGCTACCCCCACTGCTGGCGGTGCAAAAAACCGGTCATCTTCCGGGCCACGGAACAGTGGTTTGTCTCCATGGAGAAAAACGGCCTGCGCGAAAAGGCCTTAACCTGGGTGGACAAGGTTAACTGGTTGCCAAGGTGGGGCCGTGAACGGATCTACAACATGATTGCCACGCGGACGGATTGGTGCATATCGCGCCAGCGTTCCTGGGGTGTTCCTCTGGTGATTTTTTATTGCCGCCACTGTGGTGAAGTGGTCACGAATGCAGAGATCATGGAGAGGGTGGTCAAGAAGTTTCAAGAAGGCGGTGCGGATACGTGGTTTGACCTTGACTCTGAGGAGTTTATCCCGGAGGGAACCCGCTGTCCGAAATGCCAGGGTGCGGAGTTTGTGAAGGAAATGGACATACTCGATGTCTGGTTTGATTCTGGCGTTAGTTTTGCTGCTGTTCTGGAAGGCAGGAAAGAGCTGGGTTTCCCTGCCGATCTTTACCTTGAGGGAAGCGACCAGCACCGTGGGTGGTTCCATAGTTCACTTTTAGCCGCAGTTGGTACACGGGGACAGGCCCCTTACCGTTCCGTGCTCACCCATGGTTTCGTGGTAGATGGTGAAGGGAAAAAAATGTCCAAGTCTCTCGGCAATGTGATTGCTCCGGAGGAAGTCATCAAAAAGCATGGAGCTGAGATTCTGCGTCTGTGGGTAGCGGCTGAAGACTATCGTGATGATATCAAGATTTCTCCGGAAATCCTGCAGCGTTTGACAGAGGCCTATCGTAAGATCAGAAATACGGCGCGGTACATGCTCGGCAATCTGTATGACTTTTCACCGGAGAAGGACATTGTCCCTTATAATCAGATGGAGGAGATAGACCGCTTTGCCCTGCACCAGATCATGCAAACGACGGACAAGATACGTTTGGCCTATGAAGAATTTGACTTTCATGTCGCTTATCATACGCTATATCAGTTTTGCACCATAGACTTGAGCGCTTTTTATCTTGATATCCTCAAAGACAGGCTTTATACGAGTGGGAAGGAGACAAAAGAAAGGCGTTCGGCCCAGACGGCAATGTTTTACACCCTGGATAGTCTGGTGCGGCTTATGGCGCCCATCCTTTCATTTACCGCTGAGGAGATATGGCAGCATATGCCCGGGATGGCCGGCGGCGAGGTGGAAAATGTGCATTTGGCCTTTTATCCGTCTCTCCCGGCCGAGTTTAAGGATGATGCACTTGCCGCTAAATGGAAAAAATTGCTTGCGGTAAGGGCTGAGGCGACCAGGGCTCTGGAGCTGGCGCGCAAAGACAAGGTGATAGGACATGCCCTCAGCGCGGCGGTCAAGCTTTATGCCCCGCCGGAGCATTATCCTTTATGGAAAGAGAACGCTGAACACCTGCGTACTATGCTAATCGTATCACAGCTTGATGTTTCCAGGGAGCCTGCGCCGGCCAATGCCTACCAGGCGGCGGAGATATCAGGACTCTTCATTATCGTATCTCCGGCCCGGGGGACAAAGTGCGAGCGCTGCTGGACTATCTCGGAGAGTGTGGGAAGTTTTGCTGACCACCCATCTATCTGTGCCCGTTGCAGGGAAGTAGTTAGTTCCCATCCGGAAAACCCCAAAATCCCTCCCCCCTTGATGGGGG
>CAYSYZ010000078.1:0-10253 GCA_964435205.1 uncultured Desulfovibrionales bacterium | reverse complement strand
TACCTATACCCTCTGGGCGGCAGTACAGGAAAACGGAGGAATACCGGTTGATCTGGGCATCGTCCCGGACAGCCAGGAACACCTGCATGCAAAATGTGCCGAAGGTCTGGAAAAGGCAGACGTTATCCTGGTGTCCGGGGGAAGTTCGGTAGGCATCCGGGACTTTACGGCCAGCGTATTCGAGTCTTTTTCCGACAGCCAGATACTGGTACACGGTGCGTCCATAAGTCCAGGAAAGCCCATTATTCTGGCCCGTGTCGGCAAGAAATCTCTCTGGGGGCTCCCTGGCCATCCCGCATCCTCCATGATCGTTTTCTGGCTTTTCGTCCGCCCGCTGCTGCAGCGAATCGGGGGCTTGGAGCCGCAAATAGGCACGCACCCTCAACCTATCAAGGCTCGGCTATCTCGCAACGTATCATCGGCTCAGGGCCGGGAGGACTACGTCCGGGTAGTGCTCCTCAGTAACGAAAGGGGTTATATCGCCGAGCCGATCTTCGGTAAATCAGGCCTTATTTCGACCCTGGCCAAAGCACACGGGATAATCAAGATTGATATGAATACCGAAGGGCTCGATAAAGACTCTCTGGTTGATGTTTATTTATTTTGAAAAGCATCTCACCGCAGAGTGCGCAGAGAGAGAACAAATCAGGAGGCATAAGGTTTGCGGAAAATATACCTGCAGATGAAAACCCTGGCCGAAGCCCAGGAAATGTTTTTTAACGCCCTGGATTACGCCCACATACTGGACAGCGAGGAAATCCCGGTGACAGAATCCCATGGTCGGGTTACAGCCGAAGCCGTCTACGCCCGCTTTTCCTCCCCCAGCTTCCACGCGGCCGCTATGGACGGCATAGCGGTTCAGGCCGAAACCACTTACGGGGCTTCACTTGGAAATCCTAAACAATTGACTGTCGGCCAGGACGCCTTTTTTGTAAATACCGGACATATGCTCCCCGCAGGAACAAACGCCGTTATCATGATCGAGGAGGTCCATCAGATAAACGACCAAACCGTCGAGATACAGGCAGCCGCTCACCCCTGGAAATATGTGCGCAAGGTTGGCGAAGACATCGTGGCCACCGAACTGATACTGCCTCAAAATCACCGCATAACTCCCTTTGATATTGGCGCCCTCCTGGCCAGTGGCATCTCGACCCTTACCGTTAAGAAGAAGCCGCGTGTAATCATCATCCCCACCGGTAACGAACTGATAGCGGCCCAGGACATCACCGGCGATGCCCCCCCGCAGAGAAAAGTAATTGAGTACAATTCGCACATCCTGGCTGCTCTGGTTAGAGAGTGCGATGCGCTTCCGGTTCAACATGCGATAATACCCGATGACTACAGCCGCCTTAAAGGCGCGGTACAGGAAGCCTGCGCGGCCGATTACGACTGCGTGGTCATTAACGCCGGCTCTTCGGCCGGTTCCGAAGACTACACCTATACCGTGATAAAAGAATTGGGGCAGGTCCTGGCTCATGGAGTTACGATTATGCCGGGAAAACCTACCATACTGGGCATAATCGCCGGCAAACCGGTTATCGGGAACCCCGGCTATCCGGTCTCGGCCGTAATCTCCTTTGACCAGTTCGTCCGCCCCATTCTTTATAAAATGCTCGGCCTGCGCACGCCGGAACGCCCTCGCATTAAGGTAAGGCCGGCGCGCAAAATACCTTCAAAACTGGGCATGGAGGAATTTCTCAGAGTCAATTTGGGCCGCGTAGGTGATAATACCATTTGCGCGCCCCTGTCCCGGGCGGCAGGCGCCATCACCACACTCACCAGGGCCGATGGCATTCTTCGCATACCGCATCTTTCCGAAGGAATAAACGCCGATGAAGAAGTGGAAGTGGAACTGCTAAAAAGCGAGAGTGAAATCCTGAATACATTAGTCGTAATTGGCAGTCACGACCTGACCATCGACGTTTTAGCCAATGAAATAAAAAAGAGGGCCCCCTATTTGAGCCTGTCATCAAGTAACGTGGGCAGTACGGGCGGGCTACTGGCCATTAGCAAGGGGATTGCACACATGGCCGGTTCACATCTCTTTGATCCGGAAACAAAAGAGTATAATATCCCATATATCAAAAAACTAATCCCCAAGACCCCCGTAAAATTGGTAAACCTGGTTCACCGGGAGCAGGGCTTAATAGTTATCAAGGGAAATCCGAAAAACATCCGCTCCATCCACGACCTCAGGCGCCAGGAGGTCAGCTTTATTAATCGGCAGGCCGGATCGGGCACGCGCATCCTGCTCGATTTTCAGCTCAAGGAGCTGGGTATCTCCCCGGCCGAAATAAAGGGTTATGAAAGAGAAGAATATACCCATATGTCGGTAGCCGTCGATGTCCTTAGCGGCAGCGCCGATGTGGGTCTGGGGATATATGCAGCCGCCAGGGCCCTGGGACTGGACTTCATCCCCGTGGTTAAGGAGCGCTATGACTTGGTCATCCCGTCCGCGTTCTGGGATGATGAAAGAATCCGCACGCTTCTGGAAGTCATTACGTCGCCTCAGTTTAAAGAAATGGTCCAGGGATTGGGTGGTTACGACACCAGCCAAACCGGCGAGCTTATCTGGGAAGCATCATAATAACCTCAACTTCCTTCAGACCCCACTTCACGATGATCCGCCGAGGCAGACCTTTCTCCTAGCCGAACAAACTATTAAGCCAGGCCAGCAGAACCAGCCGCTAATCGAGCTTGACGTATTCCAATTTGCCGTTTCGCACTCGGACCATGGGCTATGCATTCTCCACGATCTCTTGCAGCGCAGCGATCAGCGGGGGCAGGTCTTGCTGAACGATGTCCCAGAGAATGTCCAAATCCACGGCGTCGTAGCCGTGGACCAGCCGGTTGCGCAAACCGACGATCTGCGCCCAGGGGATATGCGCATGACGTTGCTGACCTGCCTGCGAAACCCGTGTCGCAGCCTCTCCGATGATTTCGGCCGCACGCGTCAAAGCCAGGCAGAGCATCTCATCTCTGTCTAAATCCTCACGCGTCCGTCCCTCAACCATCGCTACCGCCTTTCGGGAATAGTCGAGCATGTGTCGCAGACTCACCTTGTCGTTACGCTGCGTCATACAGCACCTCCGCTTCGGCGATGATATCATCCCGAAAATACTTACTCAGGAAGCCGGGGGTGTTCAAATCGACTTTGCGGCCGAGGATTTCGGACAACTCCAGCTCCATACCAAAAAATCGCAGCCCCACCCGCACGCCCGGTTCGAACTCCACCAGTACATCCACGTCACTTTCGGGCGTGAAATCATCGCGCAGCACCGACCCGAAAAATGCCAGCCGGCGGATACGGTTTCGACGACAAAAATCAGCAAGTTTTTCTTTCGGTATTTCAATCTTTACCTTCACGCTTGCACCTCCGCAAACATTCGGGCCATAAACACGGGCTCAAGCGCCTTGTTAAGCATTAGTCTCCTTCTTTTTCTCAGCTAACTTCCGTTCGCGGGGTCTCCCCGTTCGGGTAGTAGTGTTCGAGAAGATTCCGAAATTTGCGCAAGCCACCAATGGTTTTCCTACGGTTTCTATCTTTATTCAATCCTGCCAGGAGTTCTAAAAAATCCTCTCGACTTGACTCCGGTAGTCGCCTGTATTTTTTTCGCCATTCACTTGCTCCGTTGTTCTCATATTTCTTTCGGTAGATGATATAGCGGTCAGGCATGGCAAGTATTTCGAGAAACTCCTTATAGGTCGTACCAAACGCTGCACGGATAAAATCGGGATTCGGGCTGACGAGACCACGCGTAGCCAACAGGACACATTGTATGCCGCGCAAATAACGCCACCGCCATTTGTCCGAAACATAACCGCGTTTCACATCGGACATCGGGATAAAGCGCATTGGGAAACCAGTTATTCCGATTCCCAGTTTCCCGTTTAATTCCGCGTTAACAAATAGACGGTGGTACAAATCCTTTGGCGAATCGTTGAAGTTAAACAGCATATAGTTCGTGAACTTGCTGAAACCTTGTCCCGCTAAGAGTTCGATTGCCTGTCTATACGCCTTCTCCATCTTGGCTGTAGTGAAATCGAACGCCAACCTAACAGGCGAAAGACAGAGAGTCCCAAGATGTCGAGCCAGTTCAGGATTTTCGCTAATTAATCGTGCATCTAACCCCTGGTTGAAGTCCACAAATCTTTTGCGACCATTTCTCTTTGCTCCGCGTTCAAATCCCATCCTTCGGATTTCCGCGATTTCGTTCTCAATCCCATCGATACCCAAGATATTATTGTCCAGGACAATCAAATTTTGACGCTCACCATATTTCCGGTTTACGCTTCCAACCTGGGCGGCAACTTTAGTCAGCCGTCCGAATTCTCTTTCGAGTTTTGGGACAGCACAAAACTTGCATGATCGAATGCAGCCTTTTGTGATCCTTACGAAGTAAGCGTCTCGCGGTTTGTAGTCATACTGCACCGTATCCAGAATACTATAATCGGGGACCATCTCCGCTATGGGACGAGAATTTGGACCAAGCAAACCTCGCTTATCCAAAGGTCCTTCTATGACCGTACAAGAAACATTATTCCGAATGTAATCCGGCAGAAGCGTTGCTCCAACGCCTCCAACGATAATTTGATCGGTCGAATCGACGGACGAGGCATAATATTTTATCGTCTGAACGGTTCTTGGCAACTCCCACGTGAAAAGCGAAGCAACATAAATGCGATGCCAATGAAGCGATCGGATGGCTTCATCTCTACCTCGAACGAATGTGACCAAATCACGGCGCTCTTTATGGTAGGCGGCGATCTTCAGCAAACCCAACGGAGGGAATTTCGAGCGGTAGTCCGGTTCGACAAGGAGGATGTTTCTCACCGATCATTTTCCTTGTCTGGAACCTGGTATTTTTCCAGTATTGCGTCGCGCGCATTCTCAAATGAATCTTCGTCAAGCACATCATAAAGGATGCTAATGATTTCGGAAATGACCTTTCGTTGCTTCTTGTCTAGTGCCGCGTTCAGCTTTTGCGCCGCGAAAGTCGTCTCGTGTTCGACGGACTGGCGTGTCTTCTGAAGCTCTTTCCAAACACGTTCGATCTCGTTCCGTTCGCTCTCGTTTCTTTCGGCCTTCCTGGCCACATCTAGCTTGTCGATTTGTCTATCTATCTTCTTAAGAACTCTGCTCTGCTCATCCTTTGAGGCCAGACCTGTTTTTCTCTTCTTATTCGCTGCCACCATCTCTCTTTCAGCGGCACCGACCAATCGTTCTATGTCCAGATTTCGGGCTTGTGATAGTTGATATACTTCGCGGCTTCGCTCACGCGCAAAATCGACCAGTGATTTCCGAATTGCAGTCCACTCATGGCTATCCTCAAAACCATCCCGCCTAGCATTCGGCACAACACCGGGGTCTTGTATGTGGATTTCGCCCATGAAGTATTTGTTGAGGCGGGCGTAACTTTCGGATGCTTCTGTAAAGATTTCCGTCATGCGGTCCGCCATGCCGATACCAATATTCGCCTTGCGCAGGCGAAAACCCGCAACCGTGTCGTCACCAAAAGTTCCTGGACAATTCGTTTCGGCATACCAGCCCCAGAAGGGCGAGTCCGGGCCAGCGTTTTCGGGAAAGAAACGAATCCCCTTCACGTGTATCTTATGCTTCTGTTGTATCGTTGTGTAAGTCAGCTTCCGATATGGCTTGAAGACCTGATAGTTCGTCGAACCTGAAGTGATGATTATACTGACGACTGGAACGCTAATGTTGTGAACCCTGAGCCACTGATGAATCGTACCCGCATGATGAAAGGATTGTGTATCCAAGCCTACAGGTGCAACTTGGCACAGGTAGGTGTTGATCCTTTTCCACTCAAGGAATGATTGCCCGGCCTCGTTGATTCCCTCCATCGTGACTTCGAGAAAGTGATCCCTCCTGCGTGTCTTTTCCATTAAAACGGAGGCGTGGTTATTGATTACGTCCGCAAGCTCCTTTACCTGCTTCATGCGCGGTGACATCGCCCAACGCAACTCATCGCAGTCAAATGCCACCGACGAAATGTCGGAATCTCCGTTTGACTGCGTTCTGAAGACCAGCTTCCTACAATATGCGATACCGGCAAGTCGCCCAATGCCGCGAAAACCCGCATCTGTTTGAATGCTCTTTAAAGACATTCCGATGTTGACCAGGCAAGAATGAACGTTGTTGGCCGAAATCCCAGTGCCATTGTCGCGCAGAGTGAGATTCCGGGACCTTTCATCAACGGAAATCTGAATTCGCCCAGCCCCCTTTGACAACAATCCGCTTCGCTCAGCTTCTCTAATAGCGTCAAAGGAGTTCTGAACATACTCCCTTAGTGTGTCTAGAGGATTCGTATACATCCCCGTTGTTAAGGTCTCAAGAACGAAAGCACCGATTCTGGGCGTTCTTGATTCCGGATTCTCTGGCATCATGATTTACCCTTGCAATTGCCGATAGGCTGGAAATGGAAACCGCACTTTGATCAACGACGTGTTGAATACTGAATGCTGTAATAACATCTGTCCCTGATTAAGTCTCGTGACCGTAACCTTATTCGATTGCGAAAACAGTCTGTAATCGGCCGCTTTAGAGAGTTCCACAGGATTAGTCCGTCCGTAGACATCCGTGCTACAATTTCCAAGCACGCGCGGATGAATCCCGCTTCGGAACTGCTCCGCCCCAAATAGAACAACGCCGAGTGATCGCCCGCGTTCAGTAACCTCCAGCAACCAGCGAGTAAGGGTTCTGTCTCGTGAGCCAGTTGTGGCGGGAGCGTATTTATTCAGTTCGTCCGCGAATATAACAACGCGGCCCATATCTTCGCGTTTGATGCTTTCGTAAAGGTCGAGCTTTGCGTCGAACACCGTGCGGATAACGTCCCCGAAAACCAAACACTGGAGATAGTCCGGCAAGGGGGCAATATCAACAACGAGGATATTACCAGGGCGCAGATCCTTGATGGCCTCAACTATGAGTTTTTGACGGCGGTCTTCTCCCACATATCGTGATGAAAAAATGTCGTGGTTGGTTCTTGTGCGAATCAGACGGCTGAACTTGCGCCACGATTGCACGGATATCTCCTTTCGTCCCGGCTGCCCCCTCTCCGTCTTCGCCTGAATTTCCTCCCGCAATTTATCCCAAGTCTCAGCCTGAATCTCCCCCAGTTCCTGAATACAACTCTCCATCGTGGATTGAGGATCATCAATATCGGAGAAAAGCAGAGACATCTTGTCTCGTCCGACATCTGTTTCGTTGCCTTCTTCCCCACCCTTGAAGGTATCCACGTCATAATAGTAATTGAAAGCTCGGTTCTGCTGGACTTGGGCGTCAAGAACATCTTTTGGTGCGTGGGTTGAGGTAAAATGTCGATCAGACCGCTTCGCATATGGGTAAAGGTAGGTGACATTCATTAGGGGTGTTGGTTCGAGAGCGCATTTTTGCCATTCGGATTTCTGTCTCGCCGTCATTTGAGTGCTCTGTTGATCGATTGCCAGTAGGTCGGGTCCTTTGACATTGAAGAGAATAATGCTTACTTCATCATTCATGCGTTGCTGTAATGCGCTCAAAAGAAACATGGCGTAGGATGTCTTGCTCGCCAGACCGGAGATGCCGGAGATATTCATGTGGGCGGCCTCCGGGCCAACAAGATAGCGCGCTTCAAAATCAATGCGGATTTCTTCCTTGTTGGACGTCTGAATGTAGCCGCTGGGGATAGGTTTTTGCAGTTTCTCAACACCAAGCGCGCTTCGAATCTCCTCCGGTCCGGCCCATTCCACCCGCGCACCATCGCGAATGGGCATCTCGATATTCTGGCTGTTCCCAAGAACATCCGCCTCGGCAATTGTGGTTCCCAAGCGTTCGTTCATCGGCCTTGCGCTGATGTCTCCGAAATCGGAGGAAACGAAATTCGCCAAGTGACCGGCGCTATCCGTAATGTAGCTCAGTTCCCGGACGATGGCATAGGAATAGCTTTTATCCTTCCCATTGCCGCAGATGTGCTCGATCCGCACGATGTCAAATGGTCGAATAATCACGTCGGGACTCAGCCAGAAATAAACACTGGTGCAGGTGGTGGGCTTGCTCTCGGTGGCGGTCACTTTGCCGATGCATTGGTTTTCAGGCATTGGTTATTCTTCCTTTTAGAAAATCAGCGCTTTGAACCTCTCATGACTGAGAAACGAGGAGCGTAGATAGGTCTCGGCCAAATAGATCGGATAGATGTGGCTCGCCCATCGTGTATCCGCGTTGTATGGAGTAACGTTGCGCTCCTGCAGAACATAGGAAGAAACGGTATCCGCCCGTGCTTCGGTTATGCCATCGTTATCCTTTTCCTCGGCGGAAGCGAAGACCTCAATCTTGACAATTCCTTGGAGCGGGCTATACACTTTATCGCGGGGACGAAGCCGGAGATACCACCAACCGTGCGTGGTGACCTCATCCTTGTTCGGACTTATGACGGTGGTCCGTTCCTTCCAATTGAGACCCTTTGTCAGATTTCCTAAGTCCTGGCGGCCTCGCCCCTGACCAAGCGTCATGTTTGGTTTGAATGTTTTCGCCAAGCCTATCACGTTGCGAAGCTGTACCAAGTCATCTTTAGAAAGGTTCAAGTCTTTGATTTTCGTATCGCGATACTGAAGGCCGCCGTCCTTGACCAGCATTCTCTCGTCTCGAATTACGTGATTACTGATCATCTCCCTGATTGTTTTCAGCTCGAGCATCTGCATTTCATGAATGATCATTGCTCGCCCAAGGTCGGCCGGGTCTTTGTCTTCTTTCGACTGGTAATTGTAGCGCACAATACGGAAATGCTCATTCTTCGGCATTTCGTTGTTTATCTTCTGCTGAAGATCGTTTGCGTTGTCTTCCTCGAGGACATCTGGCAGGGCAAGGATGTTTTCAACGCGCATCAAGTCTCTGCGTGGGACTATACGGCCTGAATCCCCCCTTTCAAGAACCGCAACCCCAACCTGACCCGCGCAGATCGGCAAGTAACGGCTCTCGAAACTGGCATCGATGACACGATGGGAACGCTGAGAGCCATCAAGGAAGTAACGAAACATCGAAACCGGAACTTCGGGAACCGACTTCTTGCCGCCCTGCAATCTGGGGGATTCAAAAAGGACTTGCTTCGGGAACAAGTGTTCTTCTCCGTTTTCGGGAAACATCTCCACGTCGAGTGTGAACCGCTCATTTGGCAGGCACTCTATGTTGTTTTCGCGAAGAATGGAGATTAAGCGTTTCATTTAAATTCCCCCACAGCTTCGTTCATAGATATTGGTCATTCTGATTCAAACGCATAACGCTTGTTAGCTGGGGTGTAATATCCATGCTCATGTGAGGCTAACATCGCTTTTATATTGTTGTACGAAATATGAGGATATTATGTGAGAGTAGGATCATTTGTCAACTATTTCCGAGGGATAAACAAGTGAATAATAGATAGACTGGTAGGTAGGCTTGCCTGCATGTCCGCTCAAATGACTTGTTCGGACAGAAACCACTCGAATCCTTTATGGGAAATAGCGATAGATTTCGCTTCGGTGGAGAAATCTCACAAACGTGGCTGTATCAGCCTCTACAATCAGGCCGATTCGATAATCACCTAACCTTATTCGATAGTAACGGCCTTCAGCCCTGAGTCTCTTGAGATGACCAATACCATGGAAACTCTCGGCGGCTTCAACCTGTTCAATTGCCTCCCGCACTTGGCTGAGAAGGGACTTATCTTTGATCTTTTTCAGATCCCTGGCAAAACTAGCTCTGAACTCAAGTCTCATGCCCGGCCTTCCAGAATATCCAGAACCTCTTGTTTGCTGACTGGTTCAGTGGTTTCCCCTTCTCGGATTGCGTGGGCCAGTGCAATATCCTCGATGACTTCGCTCAGAATGTCGTAGATGACCTCTTTGCGATCCTCGAGGACCTCCACTAGAGCTTCTTTCATAAGCTCTTTAATCTTTCTTTCATCGAGTATTTCCATCTGCATAACCTCCGATTACTTCTGATATACCATATTAGCACCGAAGGTGATAGAGGCCGAACATTACTTTTATATTGTTGTACGAAATGCAAGAATACTATGTGAGAGTAGGGTCATTTGTCAACTATTTCCGAGGGAATAAGTGGGTAAATAATGGATGGGCTGGCCGGTAGGCTGCCCATGCCTCAGGATGTCTATGCAGGGCATGAGAATAACGTAATTAAAGGTTGCGGCCAGTAAAATTTGCTGCTATTTTCTGATATAAAGGTTGATGAATTCGTAAAAAGTCCTGAAATCGTC
>CAYSYZ010000077.1:0-10339 GCA_964435205.1 uncultured Desulfovibrionales bacterium | reverse complement strand
CCTCACGCACGGTGTTATAGACCGGGATACCGTCTACATACTGTCCTTTCTTGCCTGGCGTGACTCCAGCTACAATCCTGGTTCCATAGGCCACACACTGGCGAGCATGGAAACTTCCTTCCTTACCGGTTAACCCCTGGACAACAACTCTCGTATTCTCGTCTACAAGTATGCTCATCTTTTAGCTGCCGTAAGCAATTTTATTTTTAGCAGTGGGACAATAACATTTCTAAATCTGGCATGCCGATCGTTATCCTTTAAACTGTCCGATGATAGATATGACCTCGTTCATATCCCGAGCTACTGTAAAATTCAGGCCCGATTGAGCCAGAAGTTCGGCCCCCCGCTCTTTGTTCGTGCCTTCGAGACGGACAACTATCGGAGTTTTAACCTCGAGCTCAGAAACTGCGCTTATAACACCTTCGGCCAACACATCACAGCGCAATATACCTCCAAAGATATTGATGAGGACAACCCTGACCCTTTCGTCTGAAAGTATGAGCCGAAAACCGTTGGCAATGGCTTCAGCATTGGCACCTCCGCCAACATCCAGAAAATTAGCTGGCCCCGCTCCAGCCAAAGCTATGGCATCCATAGTTGCCATGGCCATGCCAGCACCATTAACCATCATGCCTACTGTACCATCAAGACGAATATAATTCAGGCGATAGCGAGCAGCTTCTTCCTCCCACCTGTTCTCATATTCACGCCATCCAAGCAAATCCTTATGCCTGAAGAGGGCATTGTCGTCAAGATCAACTTTAGCATCCAGAGCAAGAATATTCTCATCCTTGCTGACAACAAGTGGGTTTATCTCAGCTAACGAACAATCGTATTTAATAAAAACACGATAAAGATTACCCAACAGTAAAGCGAAACTGGATCCGAGGGCTGATCCTATGTCTAACTGGAAGTGAAAATTGCGCGTTTGATAAGGCATCAACCCCAGACCCGGGTCAATGGCTTCCTTTATCAGGAGATGTGGTCTGGTCCGGGCAATCTCCTCGATCTCCATGCCCCCGGCAACACTGGCCAGTATCACTGGCCGCGCTGCCGCCCTGTCTATGGTAATAGCCAGGTAATACTCTTTTTCTATGGGTAAGGCACGCTCAACTAAAACCTTGCGGACCAGTTTGCCATCGGGACCGGTCTGTGGGGTAACAAGATTGCGGCCTATGATCTTTCGGGCAACTTCAACTACTGCCACTCTGTCCTCCGCAATCTTTATACCTCCGCCTTTTCCCCGACCACCAGCGTGAATTTGCGCCTTAACCACAAACGGCCCCTGCCCCAGTTTGCCGGCTATAGACCCGGCCTCCTCTGGCGTAGTGGCCATTTCTCCCGGCGGAACGGGAATCCCTTCCCGTAGAAATAGGGCCTTGGATTGATATTCGTGTAGTTTCATGGCAATACCCCAAGTGAGGTCTTATAGCCTACGCCAGGGGAAAAGACAAGGAATTTTGGGGGGAGGTTTTCGCCACAGAGCACACAGAGTTACAGAGAACAAATTAGTTTTCTCTGACCACTACACGCTAAACGCTATACGCTATTTGACACGCCATATATGGGCGCCGACGGAAGAAAGCTTTTCCTCAAGCCGTTCGTAACCCCGGTCAAGATGATATACGCGGGAGACCTCCGTCTTCCCCTCAGCAACAAGTCCGGCCAGAATAAGTGAAGCGCTGGCACGAAGATCAGTAGCCATAACCGGTGCGGCCAACAACTTCGACTCTCCCTTAATGATAGCGCTTCGCCCTTCAATAATTATGCCCGCCCCCATCCTTTGCAGCTCACCAACGTGCATGAACCGGTTCTCGAAGATCGTCTCGGTCATAACCGATAGACCATTTCCCATGGTCATTAATACCATCATCTGGGCCTGTAAGTCCGTAGGAAAACCCGGATAGGGAATAGTTTTGACGTCTACACTACGAATCGGACCGTTTCGCCGGACCCGCACCCCGCCAGGATCTATGTCAATAATAAGGCCAGCTTCGCGCAGTTTGGCAGTCACGGCCTGAAGATAGTTAGCCGGACAGTTCCGCAAGAATAAGTCACCTCCGGTCAAGCCACCAGCAATCATATATGTTCCAGCCTCAATGCGGTCGGGAATGATGGTACAGTGGTCAGGTCTTAATGCAGAAACCCCATTAATGACAATGGTATCCGTCCCTGCACCCTTTATATGTGCCCCCATTTTGACCAAATAGTCAGCAAGTACCGCCACCTCCGGCTCACAGGCGGCATTCTTGATCACTGTTGTCCCCTGGGCCAGGGTTGCCGCCATCATCACGTTCTCCGTTCCGGTGACAGAAACTACGTCAAAATAGATATGTGCGCCTTTTAACCTGTCCACTGTGGCCACAACATAACCATATTCCAGGTCGATCTTTACCCCCATTTTCTCAAAAGCCTTGAGGTGAAGATTAATGGGGCGAGCACCTATAGCACAGCCTCCCGGTAACGAGACGCGAGCTTGGCCAAAACGAGCCAGAAGAGGCCCCAGAACAAGAACTGAAGCCCGCATGGTTCTCACCAGGTCGTAAGGCGCTTCGCATCCGTCTACATCCTGCGTATCCACCTCCAGTCGTCCGCCATCCCGGTAAATACGAGTCCCCATATTGTCGAGCAATTTGAGAAACGTTTTTATATCGACCAGACCTGGTACATTTTCAAAAAGATGCTTCCCACCGGTAAGAAGCGTAGAAGCAATGAGCGGCAAAGCAGCATTTTTTGCCCCACTGATTACCAGTTCTCCTTTGAGAGGATGCCCACCCTCAATTATGATTTTATCCATCTCAATTGGCCCTTTGTGCTCGAATCACACGAGGCACGTTACAGTGGTCACGCACCAATGAAATATGCTTAAAGATCTCAGCTTTTTCAAGCTCTTTTAAGACTTCTTTGCCCTGTCCATCGCCGATCTCCAGGAATAGCCAGCCACCAATCCTGAGGTAGGCGGGGCTATCGCTGATTATCTTCCGGACTATATCAAGGCCGTCCGGTCCTCCATCTAAAGCCAGATGCGGCTCATAATCCTTCACTTCCGGCGACAGTCCCCCCAGTATGTCGCTTGGCACATAGGGAGGATTAGAAACGATAACGTCAAATAGCGTTTCTCTTTTAGCTAGAGGGGCAAAAAGGTCGCCTTGCAAAAAAGTAATCGCATCCGAAACCCCATGCCGCCGGGCATTATCCATGGCTACAGAAAGGGCTGCTTTTGAAAGGTCCACAGCATAGATATCAGATTCGGGAATTTCTCTGGCTAAAACAACGGCTAAAATACCGCTCCCAGTACACAGGTCAAGTATCGTAAGGCGGCTGGAACAGGGGTTCCGGCTTTTCAAAGTGTTCAATACGGTCTCAACCAAGGTTTCCGTCTCCGGCCTTGGGACCAGGACATCGGGGGTTACCTTAAAAGGAAGAGACCAGAATTCTTGCTCGCCAAGTATATATTGAAAGGGTTTCCGTCCCGCCCTCTCCCGGATAAGGTCAGTCAGCCTTTTTTCTTCTTCCAATGACAGAACCCGGCCCGTATTCAAAAAGAGATTCAGCCGATCCACTCCGGCCACATGGGCCACAAGCACCTGGGCATCGGCTTCGGGTTCGGGAACGCCACTGGAGGCCAAAGTCTCCTTCGCCCACCTGAGGGCTGTGCCTACCGTCATCATACAAAGAGCACATCTCTCCTCTGTTTGCAGCGATTCAGGCATTATCGTCAATGGTTGAGTGCCTCGGCCTGGTAATAGGCAATTAGTGGGGAAATAATGTCTTCCAGTTCACCGTCCATGATAGCATCCAATTTGTACAGTGTCAGACCAATACGGTGATCAGTTATTCTTCCTTGAGGGAAATTATAAGTACGGATACGTTCGCTCCGGTCACCAGTTCCAATCTGGCTTTTGCGCTCCCGGGCTATCTTTTGCTGCTGCTCCATCTGTATCCTATCGAGTAAACGAGCCCTCAGCACCTTCAGGGCCTTAGCCTTATTCTTATGTTGTGACTTTTCGTCCTGACAGGTCACCACCATTCCAGTTGGAATATGGGTAATCCGCACTGCAGAATCGGTAGTATTGACACTCTGTCCACCGGGACCGGAAGAACGATAGACATCTACGCGAATATCGGCGGGATCAATATATACGTCGACCTCCTCAGCCTCAGGAAGGATAGCAACCGTTACAGCCGAAGTATGAATCCTCCCCTGGGCCTCAGTCAAGGGCACCCTCTGCACCCGGTGTACGCCACTCTCGTATTTAAGCTGGCTGTAAACATTTTCACCCGATACAAGGGCAATAATTTCTTTGAAACCACCAATACCGGTAGGGTTGGAAGTCATAATCTCAAATTTCCAGCCTCGCCGTTCGGCAAATCGGCTGTACATACGAAACAGGTCAGCCGAAAACAAGGCCGCCTCTCCGCCACCCGTACCCGCCCTTATCTCTAGAATGGTATTCTTCTCGTCATTCGGGTCCTTGGGAACAAGCAGTATTTTTAAGGCATGTTCCAGGTCTTTAAGTTCTTTTTTTAACCTTTCGGCCTCTTCTTTAGCCAGTTCCCTTATTTCCTCGTCCTCGTCCTGCATCAATTCCATGTTTTTAGCGATCTCCGCTCTAACTTCCTTGTACCGGCGATATGTCTCAACCAATTTACCCATGACGGAGTGCTCCTTGGCATACTTCTGGTATTCCGCCGGGTTGCATGCGACCTGCGGGTCACTGAGCATCTTTTCTAAAACAACATACTTTGCTTCTACTTCTTCTATTTTCTCAAACATAAGATATTAACTCGTAGCTCGGCATTCGAATGCCAAAATATACATCAAATTTGTACGAACGCCATTCAGTTTCTAAGCTAGGAAGCGGCTTGGGAAGGGATTTCGTATTGATTTTGCAGGATTAAAGCCCGGCTTAAAGCACGCAAGGCCACTTCGATCTGGTCATCGGATGGTTCACGAGTGGTTAGTCTTTGCAAGTGGAGCCCAGGAGCAATCAATGGACGCACCCAGGCACGATCGGATTTATCGTCTGTCCATCGCGTAAACTCATAAGACAGACCGGCTATCGGCAACATCAGGCCTATCTTTAAAAAAATGAAAACCACATTGGATAACCACAAAGGCCATGAAACAGGCTTCGGTATGAAGGCAAAGACCAGGGAAAATAGAAGTATGCTAATAACCAAAACCATCAATATAAATGATGTGCCACATCGAGGATGAAGTGTAGAATACTTCCGGGCATTTTGCACGGTAAGATCTTCACCAGCCTCATAAACGTAAATGGACTTGTGTTCGGCGCCATGGTATTGGAAAATCCTTTTAATATCCTTCATCTGCGAGATTCCCAGAATATAAACGAGAAAAAAGGTAATTTTTAGAAGGCCATCAATCAGGTGAAAGTAAATGGAATTTATACTCAGAGTCTCCGAAACAATCCCCGCAATCCAAACACTTACTAGGTGAGGCAGCGCCACAAATATAAACATACCCAAAGCTACGGCTACTAACATCGTAAAAAAAATAGCCCAAGAACTGGTCTTGGTGCTGCCGCCTTCCTCTTCCAGGGCCTGGTTCGCCGAAAAACTTAAAGCCTGTATCCCGTTGACCAGGGCCTCTCCCAGTATTAGGATACCTCGTAAAATGGGCCATTTCAAAAACGGAAATCGCTCACCTAAAGAGTGCCAAGCATCTCCCTTGATCACAAGGTCACCAGTAGGCTTACGCACGGCTATGGCTAAGGCCTTGGGAGCGCGCATCATAACACCCTCAATAACTGCCTGCCCACCAATTCTGACTTTTTTTGCCAAGAACATCCAATGCTATCCCTGCTTATTCCCGTATTTCTTCAGGAAGCGCTCCACACGACCTGTGGTGTCAATCAGCTTTTGCTTGCCGGTGAAAAAAGGATGGCATTGTGAACAAATTTCAATGCGTATATCATTTTTCGTAGAACCTGTTTCAATTTCATTCCCGCAGGCACAGCTTACTTTGGTCCTGTAATACTTGGGGTGAATATTCTCTTTCATGTTTCTCTCCTCTGTTCTCTAACTACAACTAGGCATTATATAATTATATAAAGTTTTTTCAAGCAGTTTAGCAGTAATTTATCGATACCAAAGGCATCTCTTTCATAATTATCTACCGATTCATAGAATCCAAGAACTCGGCATTATTCTTTGTACCTTCCATCTTGTCTAAGAGAAATTCCATGCTGTCCACAGGATTAAGAGGTGAAAGCAGCTTACGCAAGATCCATACGCGATTAAGATCGGCAGGAGGCACCAGAAGTTCTTCCTTTCTTGTACCAGAACGGTTTATGTCTATTGCCGGGAAGATCCGTTTATCGCTCAGTTTTCTGTCCAGATGGATCTCCATGTTACCGGTTCCCTTGAATTCCTCAAAAATAACATCGTCCATCCGGCTACCGGTTTCAATAAGCGCAGTAGCTATAATGGTAGCGCTGCCTCCTTCTTCCAGATTACGGGCCGCTCCAAAAAAACGCTTGGGCCGGTGCAAGGCGTTGGAATCTACACCACCGGAAAGCACCTTGCCGCTGGGAGGAACAACTGTATTATAGGCCCGCGCTAAACGGGTAATGCTATCCAGCAATATCACTACATCCCGCTTATGTTCCACAAGCCGTCTGGCCTTCTCTATCACCATCTCTGCCACCTGAATGTGCCTCTGGGCTGGCTCGTCAAAAGTTGAACTGATGATTTCACCCTTTACAGAACGTTGCATATCAGTAACTTCTTCAGGCCGTTCATCAATTAGTAACACAATCAGGATTATCTCCGGATGATTCTGGGTAATACTGTTGGCTATGTTTTGCAAAAGCATGGTCTTACCAGTACGCGGCGAAGCGACAATGAGTCCACGTTGACCTTTGCCAATTGGCGTCAGGAGGTCCATAATTCTCGCCGAATAGTTGGTTGGTTCGTCAGCTACTTCCAGCCGGATTCTCTCCAGTGGATAAAGCGGCGTTAAATTGTCAAAGAGTATCTTCTCACGGCCAGGATCAGGAGACTCATAATTGATGGTTTCAACTTTCAGCAGCGCAAAATAGCGCTCCCCATCCTTTGGAGGACGGATCTGGCCGTTAATCGTATCCCCCGTGCGTAAAACAAAGCGCCGTATCTGGGAAGGCGAAACATATATATCGTCTGGCCCAGGCAGATAATTGTAGTCGGGTGCCCTCAAAAAACCAAAACCATCGGGCAATATCTCTAATACGCCTCCACCATAGATAAAACCGTTCTTCTGGGCTTGGGCCTGTAGAATGGCGAATATAAGTTCCTGCTTGCGCATATTCCCTACGCCCTCAATATTGAACGCCCTAGCCATGTGCGTAAGCTCACCGGCCTTTTTCTCTTTAAGCTCGGCTAAATTCATAAATTACTCCCTGTAATACGTGATCATACCTTAGATTTAAATCGTATGCGTTCAGCAAAGAACACAAAAAAGCTTTCAGCTACTATATCAAACGATCAGACAATTAATTTGAAAGAAATACGGATGTCTTCTGGTGAATATCCCTGACTTTTAACTGGCCGTATGCTTTGGATTTTTAGTTCATTTCCGGGTAGGAATAGAATGTAAGTTTACATTAATTAATAAGAAGACAAATGTCAAGCACTTTTTCCTGAGTTGTATGCAACATCCAGGGCAACATGCCTCTCCTTATAACGCTGGATACCCTTCTAAAAACCATCCTCTTTGTGTAAACGGGATAACACTAGTTACACAATTAAAGTCCGACACAAAAATAACCGATGGAATCTATAAATCTAATACGTAGCAAAAGTACATAAAGGAATGCACAAAATCATGCAACCGTCCCAAAACTCGAAAGATTCACAGGAAAAAGCCAAACGTATTACGAACGCCGTCAATCGCGGAGATTTTCCTGCAGCCATGGAACATGTATCAAAACTTATGGCCGCATCTCAAAGCTCACATTCTTCAGCTAAAGATCTTTCAAAAACAATACTTAAAGATCTAGGCTTGACAAACAGAGTATTAAAAATTGCCAATTCTGCCTACTATGGTCTACGCTCTCAAGGCGTTAGGCAGATCTCTACCATAACCGGCGCCGTTGTTCTTTTAGGTTTCGAAGCTGTCCGGGATATCGCCACAAGCATTAGCCTCTTCGACTATTTTTCTAAAAAGGCCTCCGATCTCCGGGAATTAAAACGAATGGTCGCTCTGTCCCTGACCGGAGCAACCTTCGCCGCGGGACTTGCTCGGGCTATAAATTATCCAGCAGAAGAAGAAGCCTATCTATGCGGCCTATTTCATAATTTTGGCCATATGGTCGCTGCCTTCATGCTCCCCGATGAGTACGGTAAGATTAAAAAAGAGGTAGAAAATGGTTCTTCGGAAAGCAAAGCAGCAAAGGCCATTTTGGGGGTGACGATCAGGGAACTGGGAATTTCAGTAGCCAAGATGTGGAACTTCTCGGAAAAAATATGCAAAAGTATGGAGATCCCGTCTCATGGAACAGAAGGACCACCAACTGACACAGATATATTGCGAATCCTGGCCTCAATGGGACATTACATCTCGGAAGCGGCTTATTTAGAAAAAGATTCTGGGGAAGAAATAAGCCGCCTTGTGTCCATCTACAGTAAGACCTTGCCAATTAATGAAGACATGATCCTGGAAGTCAAAGAAGAAGCCAAAACGCGGGCTGCAGAACTTATGGCCCCCCTGGGTATAGACATATCCTCCTTAAAGAAAACAGAAGAAGCACATAAGACACATACACAGCATTTAACATCAGATGTCCGCAGCGAAATAGACGACCTGGAAAAACGCAAAGAATGCATCCTGAATGCATCCCTTGAGATCACACAATCTATTGTGAAAAAATGCGATCTTGATTCCATTTATCTGATTATCATGGAGAGCATGCAACATGGTCTGGCATTCGATCATGTACTCTTGGCGCTCGTTAACCCCGCCCGGACGACAATCAGGGCCCGCTATGGTCTTGGCGAAGATATTCAAAACACCATAAGCAATCTGGCGTTACCACTTAGAGAATCGTCTGGAATTGTAGCCTCATCAGTGGCCTGGGGCAAAGACATGGTGGCTAGTCTTGAAGACGCCAACCTCTCGGAAGGCGACAGGACGATACTGTCGCTACTCCAATGCTCGTCCATAGCCGCCCTGCCCATAATGGTCGATAATAACGCCATCGGCAACTTTATATTATCTAACAAAAGCGGCAGCATAGACGCTGACAGTATAAGGCAAGCCGGTAAATTGCGCGACTACGCCACCTTGGCTATCGAGGCCACGCGGAGCAGGTTACCGAAAAAGTAATCCTCCTACAGCCCCTCTAATCCTTTGAATTGAACAAGCCAACCACATATAGTATTGTTCTTGACATTTATGCCGTTACAGACGGAGTTAGGTATTGGTTTATGGGATTGACTCATTTCAAACCTTGTTATACCTTTATCAACTCAAATAGATAGCCAAAATGGGGAGTCGGGCATGAAAAACTATCGTCAAGAACTCTGGTTTGAGGTACCGACACGCCGGGCCTTTATTAACATCACGCAGGAGGTTAAGGCCTGCGTTAGGGAAAGCGGCATTAAAGAAGGTCTATGCCTGGTAAATGCCATGCATATCACGGCCTCGGTATTCATTAACGATGATGAAAGCGGTCTGCATCAGGATTATGAAAGATGGTTGGAAAAACTAGCCCCACACGAACCCATTAGTCAATATATGCATAACCGCACAGGGGAAGACAACGGGGATGCACATCTGAAACGCCAAGTTATGGGCCGCGAAGTAGTGGTAGCTATAACTGAGGGCCATCTGGACTTCGGCACATGGGAAAGGATATTTTACGGAGAATTCGACGGCAGACGAAAGAAAAGAGTTCTCGTAAAAATTATCGGCGAATAAACCCTATCCCCCGGCAATAAACCGAAGCTGCCGGAAAACTGAAAGGATGCAGATTCTTAAATTTGGAACTCAGGTCGTGCCATAGGCAGATTCGCCGGGGCGAAAACTCATGAAGAAAAATGCTGTTCTATTCCTGAGTTCTTGATTTCCAGATTCATATAAGTGGTAACACTTCAGGCTTTACAACTCGAAGACCCGCCTCTGGAGGGGCATCGCATTTACGACAGGCTGTCAAAAATCTAAATTGTTACGAATAAGGCTCTTGCAAAAGTCCCAATTCTGTCATTCCCGCAGCGATTCTGAGCGGAAATCTGGTTCTAACTGTTCGCCCAGGCGAATCTGCCTATGGCACGACCTTTGGCATGACTTGAAAAACCATATCCCCGATAGAAACATTCGGGGATGACAAACAGTTTT
>CAYSYZ010000076.1:0-10393 GCA_964435205.1 uncultured Desulfovibrionales bacterium | reverse complement strand
AAGGAGAGCTGCCTAAAGTGGCTCTGTCCACTATTGACAGTACACCCCACGGCTTCACGCCCTCGCCGTCGTGAGCCAAGCGTTCGGCGATAATGCGGATATCCGACCAAAAAGGCTCCCACTGTTTCTCTTTCTCCCATACATATGGCCGTTGAAACAGTGGTGCAAAAAGTTGTCGATCAAATCCTAGTATTTTCCGGAGATCACACGCGTCGGCCTTCATAATTTACTCCTCTTCGGATATAAGTATCTCCAGTCCATTTTCCACGCCCACATCATTAGCTATTTCACGGAACTGTTCCAGGGCGGCCTCCAAATCCTCGACAATACTTTGGGCAAGCACATCTGGATCGGGAAGGTTTTCGGACTCCTCCAGGCTCTCATCCTTTATCCAGAAGATGTCCAGGCTGGCTTTGTCTCGATCGATGAGCTCTTGATATTCAAATGCCCGCCATCTACCTGCAAAGATATCGCCTTGCGTAGACAAGCCTGCCTGCGTATCGCCAGCCCAAGTTGGTTTTCTATCGTGTCTGTTCGCAGGGTTGTAACAGCGAACGAAATCGTCGAGATCCTCGCGTTTCAAAGTATTGGTCTTAAGCGTAAAGTGCATGTTCGTGCGTAGGTCGTAAATCCACAATTTTTTCGTCCAAGGAGTCTCGGAGGCAGGCTTACGGTCAAAGAACAGCACGTTCGCCTTGACCCCCTGCGCGTAGAACAGGCCGGTGGGTAGGCGCAGCAGTGTATGGACATCACATTCGTGTAGGAGTTTTCGGCGGACAGTCTCGCCTGCCCCGCCTTCGAAGAGGACGTTGTCGGGTACGACGATGGCCGCACGGCCGTTTTGCTTGAGCAGGGTTTTGACGTGCTGGACGAAGTTGAGCTGCTTATTTGACGTGGTCGCCCAGAAGTCATCGCGCTCGTAGGTTTCTTTTTCTTTAATCATCCTTCCTTCTTGCCCGACAATAGTGGTGCTGCTCTTTTTACCGAAGGGTGGATTGGTGAGGACGATATTGAAACGGTCACCCGGGTCAGCAGCGAGGGAATCAGCCACAACCAGAGGGAGCAAACTGCCATTTCCGGCGATCCCATGTAACATGAGATTCATGGCGCAGAGTCGTGCGGTGCTCTGGACCAGCTCCCAGCCTTTAAAGGTTGATTCCTTGAGTCTGCGCTTCGCCTCCCTCGTCATGTTCGGATAGTGGTCTGCTATGTACTTATGTGCAGCCAAGAAAAAGCCACCCGTTCCACAAGCCGGGTCACAGATGGTCTCCCCGGGCTTCGGCTGAATGACGTCCACCATGGCCTGAATTAGCGGGCGTGGAGTAAAGTACTGGCCCGCCCCGGATTTGGTGTCCTGGGCATTCTTTTCCAGCAGGCCTTCGTAAGCATCGCCCTTGACGTCGGCGCTCATCATGGACCAGTCTTCCTTGTCGATGAGGTCCACAATCAGCCGCCGCAACTTGGCAGGGTCCTGGAACTTGTTCTGGGACTTGTTGAAGATCAGGCCGAGCAGGCCTTTTTCCTGGCCGAGCTTTTCTAATGTGTGCCGGTAGTGATCGAACAGCTCGTCGCCGTCTTCCCTGATAAGACTTGTCCAACTATATTTATCCGGCACTATGCTGGGCTGGTTGTACGGGGGCTTGCTTCGCTCGTCAGCCATTTTGAGAAACAGCAAATAGGTGAGCTGTTCCACATAGTCTCCGTAACTCATTCCGTCATCACGGAGGACGTTGCAATAATTCCAAAGTTTGCTGACTATTTCTGCTGGACTCATAATTTAATTGTCATTGTCGTTGTTGAGATTTATCTGCGCCGAAGGCAGAAGTTTTTGAACGATGGTTGATGTATTCATACGGTTACGACTATTACCCTCTTTATTACCCTTACTAAAGCGTAATTACCCTTTCTTCCGCCACCGAGCCGCCGGCCCGCGCCCTTGGCATTCGATAGCCCCGGCCGCCTGCTGTTCGCGCAATACCCGCCGGATCATGTCCCGGCTGATACCCGGGCAGGCCTGCTCCAACTGGCTCACCGTGAATTCACCGACGAAGCGTCCAATCGCCGTCACGATCTGATCAGTCTTGGCGCCGCGCGGCGCCTTGATGTCACCCACGCGCTCGGCGAATTCTTTATACGCCGTCTTGAGAATGAACAGCAGATAATTGATGTACGGCCACGGGTCGTGTTTGCCTTCGTGCCAACCCTGCGAGCTTTGCTCAAGCGTCTCGTAGTAACGCGCCTTGTTCTGCTCGATCAATCGTTCCAGGCTGATGTAACGCCCCACCTCGTAGCCCAGATGATAACACTGGAGCAACAACACCAGGCGCGACACGCGTCCATTACCGTCGCGGAACGGGTGAATGCAGAGAAAATCCAGATTGAACGCCGCCAGCGCGATCAGCGGGTGAATCCAGCGTTCATCGAGGCAGCGTTGCCAATCCGCCATCAGCTCAGTCACGCGCGCCGGTGTCTCGGCGGCCGTTACCGTTCGAAAACGCACCCGCTCACTACCATCCGGATAATGTTCGATGATGTCGCCATCCTTATCCTTGTATTTGCCCGCATCCCAAATCTCGCCGCGCGTCAGACGGTGCAGCTTCCGGATCGTCGCGTCGCTCACCGGCAGCACGGCGGGATTCTCGTGAATCAACGTCAAGGCATCGCGGTAACCACGCACCTCCTCCTCGTCGCGATCGCGCAGCAGCGGCTGGCCGAGAATCAATTCCCGCACCCGGCCCGGCTCCACCGTCACGCCCTCGATGCGGTTGCTCGATACGGCGCTTTCTATCAAGGCGTGCTCGCGCAGAGTCTTCAGGCGCTGCGGCGCCTGGCGCGTGAACAGCTCCTGCTTGCCGCGCGCCTCGCCCAGATCGGCGAGATACCACGACGTGCCGGCGGGCACAGTTGTGGCTGCATGGGAAAAAAGACGGAGGGTGTTCATTGAAGGCACCTGTAGTGTTCGAACATCTCGTCGGCCATTTTGAGAAACAGCAGATAGGTGAGCTGCTCCACATAGTCTCCGTAACTCATTCCGTCATCGCGGAGCACGTTGCAATAATTCCAAAGTTTGCTGACTATTTCTGCCGGACTCATCTGACGATTCCACCTTAAATGTAGAATTTAAACTGTGGACGCCGATACTTTACATCTGGATTTGAAACAAGTATTTCACCAACGGCGTCTGAAAATCCGACTGTCACCGGCTGCGATGAACCAAGTTTGCATGCATTATAGTTCAGCTTCGTGAGACTTAGTATGTCAGAAGCTACCTGGTTGATATCCGCCTCTCCATGCTGAACATCTATTCTCAATGGTGCAGGCACTTCCCATCCATCATACGTACCTAACTCCGGTTTAAACCCTGTAGCCCATAGGTAGCCGGTCTTGTGGTTGAGCTTTAGAAACGTACCTCGTAACATAGGTCGCCTTCCCTCTCGAAACAATCGAAACCTAAGCCCCGCGCGTTCTACACGGACTCGAATTCCCACTAGTTTCGCATCCGACGGGCAAGCAGCTATGTACCCTTTAAATTCTTCTTGATTTATTTCAGACCTTGAATGCAGGAATATTTCTTTCAGTGGCCGCCCATCCAGTTGTTCGTACGTTTCCAGCACCCCACTCAGCAACCCTTTAGCTGCCTGTTTAGTCAAATGGAACTGTAATCGTTCAGGAGAGTACCAGGGACCATACTCTCCTAGAAATACAATCCCGTCTCCTGTATCTATGAACATTTGCGCTGCACATACGGCTGTCTTGCTGGATAGATTTGGGTCGGATTTGCGAAATGCTAATCCGACGTAACAAACCCCTTCCCGTGCAGTTGATAAACGCCAAGGCTTACCTCCAGCTTTGTAATAGAGCGTGGTTGATAGATTCCAGGCACGATCTGGAAACGGTGTTAGCCCCCTTGATGTATATCCACCTTGATCAAGCTCCAGCGTTGACTCGCGCACGATCTGTATTGGAACACCATACTCCATTGCACGGGCTTTGATTTGTCTACGGAAATCCGTAGACAATCGATATTGTTCGGGAGCGTACTCGTTAAAAATACTCCGCTCCCCCGCAATACGAAGTTTTCGTTCGCGAGCGCTAACACTTTCGCCCAAACCGTCGGTAACACGTGATTGTGGGCGACAGTTAAGCCATATTTCGTCTGGAACAATACAAATAAAAATATCGAATGCTTCATCTCTTTTTGAAAGTCTCTTAATACCTTCCAAATAGGCGTTGACTACATCATATGCCCGCTTATTTGGGTCCCGGTTTCGCGCCGATTCGGATAGCTTTTCCTGATTAATCTCGTGAATGGCTGCCGCTTCTGGCCAAACACAATGGAATGTAGCCTCAAAACCTGGATATGTGGGCCACAAACGCCTATTCGCTGGTTCCGGAATAACATACTGCGGTCTCGATAGTGCTGACGAAAAACTTGAAAAGGCAGCAATTCCCTTATCTGTCCCAATAACACCGTAAGTTATACTCCTCGGATGGGACGGAAGATCTGTATCCTGGGGGCCAAACAGCGATAAGCCGTCACGAGGATCGGTCAACACTTGCCCATACCGGAATTCAAGACCAGGCTCATAAATTCGCTTCACAGTGTTTCGTTCATTCATTCGAGGAGGCCTCTTCCTGTTCCTCTTCGCTGTGTTCGAGGTACTGAAGTTCTTCCTTGGTACGCTCCTTCATCAAAACCGATTCATTTATTCCAAAACCGGCTTGATAGGAGACAAATCGAGCAGAGAACACAATTTCCTCTTGGTCCATCCCGAAAGAAAAGCGGTCTTTGCCGTCGGATAGATACGAAAGGACTGCAACGGAACGTTTTAACCAGTGATCATTCCACCAATTCCTGCAGAGATGTTTCCTTTTAGACAGAGCGCTTCGTGTCGGCACTGACCTACCCTGTTCATCCGTAATAAACAGCCTGACTTGTACTACTATAGAAAAATTCCTAACTAAGTCGCGGCGAACATAGAACGAGGGAGACAGATGATATCTATATTTCGAACCATCTTTTTTCCTTTGACCAACACAAAGCACGTAGGAATTTTTTCCGTCAACGTGAGTAAAATGTATCTTGTTGGCCTTTAATAAGCCCGATGGGAAATAGATGCCGTGTTCTTTTTCCTCTTTTAAGCCTTTCTGATGGCATTTTGCCTCGATACTTTTTTTGAGAAGATGTGAAACGATATTCAAAGAATTAATTCGGTCAATTTCTGACATGTCTCCCCAACTCGCGGCACCTGCACTACGGATGTTTAGCCGATCGCGGAGATTTGAGGGCGGTTGTTGGAATGAGAGGACTGCGGTATCATCAATGGAATAAACGGGCCAACTTTGTGCTATTTGATCCCCTTCCAGAGGGTTTGGTTTCCTCCTTAACTCGAAGCGCTGAATAATTTCTGGTATTCGCTCAACGGCAATGATGTTGCTATATAACGTCTCCTCATTCTCCTGCGTAAATATATCCTTAAAAACTGCAGCGATAGCCGCGTCGCTACCGTCAGGTAAGAGTTTGGGGGCGTCGATTTTGTCAAGCTTTTCGACTAACTGACCAAGTCCTGCAGCCCAGCTCCTATCGAATGGAATGTATGTTATATCGGAGACCATCCAGTTTAAATCGGTGGCCGATAAAGCTTCCACCTTCAGCGGTATAAGAAAGTCAATGCGCCTCTCTCTGCCAATGTTCAGTGCCAAAGTACGTTCTTTCGTTGGATTTTCCTTTTCCAGCGATGCCTTAGACAACAAAGCGAGCATCCGGAACGTTTTCGCCTTGATCGCTTTATCAATGTCCCGCGGGAATCTCTCTCCCCCTAGCAGTTCGAACCGATCACACCAGACCTTGTAGCCTAAACTCGTAAGCTTCAATGTTAGCCAGTCCGCTAGCGCTGCATCCTCGGTTGCGTAACTAATAAAAAGATGTTCTCGTGCTTCGTCCGTCATGTGCCCACCGCCGCATTGACTGAAATGGGTGCATTATCAGTTAAAAGCTGCCCCGAAAACGCCTTGGCCAGAATCGATTGACGGAGACGTTCAGCGCGAGCCAGATTAACATCAAGTTCTTTTTCTATTGCCTCAACCGTTGTTAACCTACTTTCTATCTCGGACACCAAAGCACGTTGCTCAGCTAGCGGCGGCAGAGGAACAGGAAAGGCACTTAACATGGTCTTATTAATTGAAGCTAAATTGGTGGTTTGTTTCCCTTTAGCCATAAAATACTGCTGGCCAAAGGTATTGCCAAACCACGATATTAACTTCCCGGCCACATCTTTTACGTAAAGACGTGCTCTAAAAACGTGATTCTGAAATACACACCTATCAATCTGCCCTTCCCATAAACAGCCACGTCCAAGTTTGTCTCGGTCTCCTCCTTCATTGAAAAGGACATCTCCTTCTTCAAGAAGCAGGTCGTTAACATTATCCGAGGGAACATCGATGTACTTCATCTCTTTAAGATCTAGGTAGCCACGTTGGACGTTAGCGACCCGGAGGTAAGGTAGTGATTCCGAATTCTCCGCTTTACGCTTGCTATCTTTAGTCATTCCACCTTTTATATCTGCGATTGCATCAAGCCGTGCCCATTTCCAGCCGTCGGGGATGTCTGAAAGACTCACTAGTTCAGGCGCTTCGGATTCTTGGTACTTCTCCTTCCACTTATCATCCTTCGGCTCCTTGCCTTTCGCTTTCATCTTGGCGAGTTCGGTTTTTTCCCATTTGGCGCGGCGTTCGGCGAGGATGCGTTTGAGGAGTTTGCTCGCGGGTTCGACGTCGGGGTGCTGTTTGCGCCATTCTTCGGTGAGTTTGCCTGCGACGGCGGCTTTGAGGACGGCAGCTTTGTAGCGCTTGAGATTGGCCTTGACACACTTGAGATTAGCGACGGCTTCGTCAAGGCGGGAGAATTGTTTTTCAATCTCCGCGACGATGCACCTTTGCTGTTCTAAAGAAGGCACGGGGAAAGGAATGTTTTTGAATATCAATGGATCTACATGTGGAATTCCGACGCCTTTTGTGCGGCTGTTTATGTAGTCGTACTGGGAACATAGGAAGTAGAACAGGTACCGACTATCTGCAGCATCGGAATACACTTTCGCTAGAGTCGAGCCAATGTATCCAGATACTCCGTGACCCGTGAGCCCCGCACGAGCGCCATCCCAAACGATTAAGACATCATCGCGTTCGCATGTCGGATAATCTCCAAGTGCGGCAAATTCTTCGGGCTGGCCTGATTCGAACGCTTTAATGTTGATATAGGGAACGGTTCGTTCGGCGGACGCTGGACCAGTATTCTTGGGCTTCTTGCCCTTAATGGTCTTACACGCTTCACCAAGAGGCTTAACGTCCCAATCGTTGGGAAGATTGTTCATAACACTCACGCTGCTAACGTCTCGTTCAATTCTTCAATAATCGTATTTAGCTCACCACCAAACACCTGATAGACCTTGCCTAGCCCGCCTTCTTGCGCAAAAGGCGCATAGTCGAAGTCATCCTTTTCGATGCTGAGGTTGGCGGCAATGTGGTCGCGAATCATTTCCAGCCAGCGGAGTTGTTCGGGAGTGAAGCGAATCGCCCCCTCACCCCTGCCCTCTCCCGCGAGGGGAGAGGGAGAGCGTTGTTGGGTCGCGAGCCAGGCGTTGAAGTTGGCATTGACCCGTTCGGGAAACGGGACAAGTTCGTTGTCCCGCTGCATGGCAAACCGCACCAGAGACACCAGGTCCGTCAAGATATGCGGGGCGCTCGCCCCTCTGACTCTGGACTTTTCCAGGGCAGCATAGGCATTCCATAAGTTATCCACGCGCCAATGGTGTGGCGGCTTCTCGATCATACCGGCAAGTTCCTTAACGTCTTCATAACGGAGCCGGGCCTTGTACGGCTTGCTGTATAGTATCTGCAAGGCGGTGATTTCGTCCTTGTGGTCTTTTATAAATTGCTCGAAGGATTGTACCAGATTTCTGGCCTTTTCCACGGCATCGGCGCTGAACCCCGCCTCGATCACCTGGTCCTGACTAACGTGGTCGATGGTCTGCTCGTCCTTTTTCTTGAGTTCGACCAGCTTGTAACGCAAATGGGGATTATGCAGAGGTTTAACGGCGTCCTGAATAAGTTTAATAGCGGCCTGCCGAACCTGTTCTGGGCTGAATTCTTCAATCCCGGGATTGTCTTGCCTGGCCTGTTCGATATGGTGGTCAGGGTCGAGTGCTCTAACCAGGTCGGCGGTCAGTCCCTTAAGGCTCTTGCCGCCGGTGAGCTTTATGATCTCCTCTTTGTCCGCAGGACTGATCCTTCTTGCCACACGGGCCATGCGGGCGGCCACTGAAGAGATAACTTCTGGTTCGGTGTTTCCGAAGGCAATGGCCTGAAGGAGCTTTTCAAAGCTTACCGTGGGCTTTTTCTCCATAGGACGCGAGTCGGTCTTATCCTGTTCGCAGACGCCCACGGCATCGACGATGACAAAGTGGTCTTTGCCTCCGGCATCCGGAGTGACGGCCTGGAGGTCGTTATGGCTGATTATACGAACGCCGCGGCCCTTCATCTGCTCGAAGAAGGTGCGGGATTTGACGGAACGCATAAACAACACCACTTCCAGCGGTTTGATATCCGTACCGGTGGCAACCATGTCCACAGTAACCGCTATCCTGGGGAAATAGCTATTGCGGAATTCCGCGATCAGGTCTTCGGGTCTCCTGCCCGTGGTGCGATACGTAATCTTCTGTGCGAAATCATTTCCTTTGCCAAACTCTTCACGTATGATCTTGACGATATCCTCGGCGTGGCTGTCGTCCTTGGCAAAGATGAGGGTCTTGGGCACCTCGGTGCGGCCGGGAAATATATCAGTAAATAGCTTGTCGCGATAGGTCCGAATTACGGTGCGGATCTGATCCATGGCCACGACATCCCGGTCCAACTGGTTAGAATCGTATTGCAGTTCTTCATCAAGCTGCTCCCAGCGCACGGCTCGCGTCTCCCGATCCCGCTTGTCTACATAGAAGCCGGCCTCAACCTTAGAGCCGCTTTCAGTAATGTGGGTCTTGATCCTGTAGACGTCATAATTGACATTGACGCCGTCGGCGACCGCCTGTTCATGGCCATATTCCATGACCAGATTCTGGTGAAAAAAACCGAAGGTTTGCTTATTGGGGGTAGCCGTGAGGCCAATAATGAAGGCATCGAAATATTCCAGCACCTGGCGCCAGAGGTTATAGATGGAGCGATGGCATTCATCGGTGACGATGATGTCGAAGGTCTCTATTGGGACATTCGGGTTGTATTCAACGGGTATAGGCCTTTTAAACAGGTCGCTATGGTCGAAAAGTGACTCTTCTTCCAGTTCCTCGGGCAGTTCTTCGCCTTTGAGAATGGAGTACAGGCGCTGGATGGTGCTAATGCAGACCCTTGAGACCAGGTCGATCTTGTTAGAGGTCAGCCGCTGAACGTTGTATTCCTCGGTGAATTTATAATTGTTGTAAGGCGAAATATACTGCTGGAATTCCTTGAGGGTCTGACGTCCCAGATTGGCGCGGTCCACTAAAAATAATACCCGCTTGGCCTTGGCAAACTTAATGAGCCGATAGATGAAGGTAACCGCGGTGAAGGTCTTACCGGAGCCGGTGGCCATCTGAATAAGAGAGCGGGGCCGGTTTTCTGACAGGGACTGTTCCAGGTTCTTGATGGCCTTGATCTGGGCGGGCCAGAGTCCCTCTTCCATTAAGAACGGCATGGAACAAAGACGGTCGCGAAGGGTGCGTCTTTCACCATAGGGGGTCTGCGGGTCTCCAGCGGTATTTGCCTTAACCACCCCGGAGATCTCCTCGGCCAGAGTTTGCGGTCTATGAAAGGCGAATACCTGGCGAGAGCGCGGCTCTGAATCCAATCCGTTGGTAAAGCGGGTCTCGCTGCCGGTGGATTGGTATGAAAACGGCAGAGGCCGCTGCCAGGCAGGCAATCCATCCGGTAGCCCTTTTGCATACTTATCAGATTGCGCTTCGACGCCGGTCAGGGTAACCCCTTCCTTCTTGGCTTCGATCACGCCCGCCGCTTTCTTGTCAATATAGAGCAGGTAATCCGCAAAGCCGTAGCCGGATTTCAGAGGGAATTCACGTATGGCTACGCCCCGGTAAGCAGAGAGGTTGGCTTCCTCCGCACTATACACGTGCCAGCCTGCCTGTTCGAGCAAGGAGTCAATTTTCTCTCTGGCGTGCTGTTCGTTGGCCATCTATTTCCCTGGTTTAATTGCCTCAACGGCTCGCTTGCTAAAAATCCGGCAGAAAGCGGCCAGCCTCTTTGTCATGAACATGCATAGCGAGCGCATTCCCCGCTGCTTGCGGCGGGGAATGCGAGCGAATATTATGCATTTTACCTTACATACGGAGATTCCCCGTCCGCCTAGGTC
>CAYSYZ010000075.1:9207-10420 GCA_964435205.1 uncultured Desulfovibrionales bacterium | reverse complement strand
CCATATTCCATCAAGACGTAATTGGTAATATCGACCACGTTATTCACCGGGCGGATGCCAACCGCCGTCAGGCGGTTACGAAGCCAGAGAGGTGACTCAGCAATGGTCACATCCCTTACTACGCGTGCGGCATAGCGAGGGCATAAACCAGGTGCCCTGACTTCCACGCAGGCCACATTGTGGATGTCTTCTCCTTTTTCTAAGACCTTGACTCCAGGATAATGGACCCTCCTATTTAACAGGGCCGCCACCTCCCGGGCAACTCCCAAAACACTTAGACAATCGGCACGATTCGGAGTCAGCCCTATTTCCAGCACATAATCTTCCAGACCAAGTGCCCGGGCTAACGGTAAACCTGATTCTACATCATCAGGCAAGATGTAAACGCCTTTTTCCCCCTCGCCCAGACCAAGCTCGGCGGCCGAGCACAGCATACCCTCAGAATACTCGCCTTTTATCGTGGTCTTTGAAATCCTCACTTTGCCCGGCAATACGGCCCCTTCTAAGGCCAAAGGCACCATATCTCCAACGCGAATGTTATCTGCTCCGCAGACCACCCGGTATGTACTCTCCCCGGCCAGCACTTGGCACAGGGAAAGACCTTCTGCGCCAAGATGCGGAAAAATTGCCGTAATGCGACCCCCCACTACCTGGTTAAGACCAGCATCATAATGGGTCAGGCTTTCTACTTCCAGCCCAACCATAGTAAGGCGCTCAGCCAGATCCTCTACAGGAACATCGATCTCTACATATTCTTTAAGCCAGTTCAAAGTGACACGCATGGTTTTAAAACTAGATTCTGTTCTAAAATTGATTAAGAAACCGGAGATTATTCTCGTAGAAAAGACGGATATCGTCAATCCCGTACTTCAGCATTGCAATACGCTCCATGCCCATGCCAAAAGCCAGACCGCTGACTTCTTCAGGATCGTAGCCGACCATCTTAAAAACTTCCGGGTCAACCATACCGGCACCCATAACCTCAAGCCAGCCAGTTTGCGAGCAAACCCGGCAACCTGAGCCGCGACAAATCACGCAAATGATGTCTATCTCGGCGCTGGGCTCGGTAAAAGGGAAAAAACTCGGACGAAAGCGCAGAGAAATCTGTTTATCGAACATCTGATGCACAAATATGGTCAATATCCCTTTGAGATCGGCAAATGAAATTCCCTTATCCACTATCAACCCTTCTATCTGATGAAACATAGGAGTG
>CAYSYZ010000075.1:4164-9197 GCA_964435205.1 uncultured Desulfovibrionales bacterium | reverse complement strand
GTCCGAGTCGCAGCGATAGACCTTCCCGGGAGCAACAATTCGGACCGGTGGGCGATGCTTTTCCATAACCCTCACCTGTATTGGAGAGGTATGTGTCCGAAGGAGAACATTTTCAGAAATGTAGAAAGTATCATGCATATCCCGCGCTGGATGATCGCGCGGTATGTTCAATGCCTCAAAATTGTAATAATCAAGCTCGACCTCAGGCCCTTCAGCTATTGTAAATCCGAGCCGTTCCAATATAGCACATGCTTCGAGCGTAATCTGGGTTATGGGATGGAGTCTACCAGGCCTTATAAAAAATCCTGGCAGTGTAATGTCTACCTCCGGAACTATCTGTTCCTCAAAGGAAAAACTCGATCGCTGGGTATTGAGGGCTGTTTCTATTTCCTTTTTGACTGCATTGGCTAACTGCCCGATACGAGGTCTTAGTTCTTCCGGCAAGCCACCTATGTGTTTTAGGAGTTGAGGCAATACCCCCTTACGCCCGAGGTACTTAATGCGAAGTGCTTCCCACTCTTCGAGATTTTTGACCTCTGTTACGGCTTTAAGCGCCTCGCTCCTTATTTCTTGAAGTCTCTCTTCCATGTATAGAGCAATTCACCCTGCCTGTAATATTTCAAGCTCCGGAGTGGCAGGGATGACGTACAATCACCTGCGTTATCGGTTCAGTGCCACAGGAATGTTCTTGATACAAAAGTTAGCGACCTTGTGCCGCTTCAACAATTCTTGTAAAGCACGCTGGATCACTTATAGCCAAATCGGAAAGGACTTTGCGATCCAATTGTATGCCACTTTTTCTTAGTCTCCCCATGAGTTGGCTATAGGAAAGGCCGTTTTCCCTGGACGCAGCATTTATACGCGCAATCCAGAGATTTCTGAACTCCCGCTTTCGCACTCTACGGTCACGATAAGCATATGTCAGGGCGCGCTCCACCGCCTCCTTGGCCGTACGGAAAATCCTGCTTCGTCGTCCCCAATATCCCTTGGCCAGCTTGAGGATATTATTTCTTCGCCTCCTGGCCTTGAAACCCCTTTTTACCCTTGGCATAACAAATACTCCTTTTTAGCACCAATTCATGTCGCCATATCTGTTATAAGGCAACCTAATATCAAAGATACGGTATTATCCGCCGGATATTCTTCGCATTGGACTGATCAAGCACACTTGACCCGCGTAGGTTTCTTTTACGCTTGCGTGTCTTCTTGGTCAATATGTGACTGCCAAAAGCCTTAAATCCTATGATTTTACCTGTTCCTGTTACCTTAAAACGCTTGGCAGCACCCCGATTTGTCTTAATCTTTGGCATCTTATCCCCCTATAAAAACAACCTCGTGTGTTACAAAACAACCTCCTAAAACGTTCTGAGCTATAAAACTTGGCCGATGAAAAAGGCTATGCTTTAGGAGCCACGGTCATGCTCATGTTTCGCCCCTCCAACTTGGGTTCGTGTTCGACAGTACCAATATCTTCTATCTCACCGCGGATACGATTCAATATATTTTTGGCCCGATCGGAAAACGCAATCTCACGCCCTCGGAAATGGACCGATACCTTAACCCTGTCTTTGTTTTCCAAAAACCTACGTATATGCCGCAACTTAAATTGATAATCGTGTTCATCAGTCTTAGGCCGGAATTTAACTTCCTTCATCTGCACAATAACTTGCTTCTTCCTGGCCAGCTGCAGTTTTTTACTCTGCTCGTACTTAAATTTGCCATAATCCATAATACGGCAGACCGGCGGATCGGCCATGGGAGCCACTTCCACCAGGTCAAGCCCTTCTGCCTCGGCAATTTTCATGGCCTCCTCGAAAGACTTAATGCCCAGTTGCGCTCCGTCAACAGCGATTAATCGTACCTCTTTTGCGCGTATTTGCCAGTTGATACTAACTTTTTTTTCTATACCATCCACCTCCTGTAATGCAAATAGAACTCCTTTGTGGAATCCCTTTTGTTATTGATAATTTTTACACTTTTCCTGAACCATGGCCACAAAATGATCTACGGGCATGGCAGAAAGATTTTCCCCGCTCCGGAGGCGAACCGTCACACTGTGTGACGTCATTTCCTTATCTCCGATAACCAGCATATACGGGATCTTTTGCAACTGCGCCTCTCTGACCTTCAGGCTTAATTTTTCGTTGCGGAAATCTCCTTCGGCCCTTATCCCGGCATCGAGCATCTCCGCCAAAACACGCCTGGCATAATCAACCTGTCTGTCAGTAACCGTAAGAACCACAGCCTGTACTGGCGCCAGCCATGTCGGAAAGGCGCCCGCGTAATGTTCGATCAAAACACCTATAAAACGTTCCAAAGCTCCGAGTATTACTCGATGGAGCATCACCGGTCTATGTCTTTCACTATCTGATCCGACATAAACCAGGTCAAACCGTTCGGGCAAAGTAAAATCACATTGGATAGTAGCGCACTGCCAGCGTCTGTCAAGGGCATCCTTAAGTTTTATGTCGATCTTCGGCCCGTAAAAGGCGCCTTCTCCCTCATTGATAACAAAATCCAAATCCTTAGCCCGCAAAGCGCCCATAAGTGCCGATGTGGCCCGTTCCCAGTCGTCGTCGCTGCCGATAGATTTTTTGGGCCTGGTACTGATTTCCACCTCATAATCAAAACCGAAAATACCCATGACATCAGTAACAAAATCGATTACGCCTTTTATCTCATCATGCAACTGTTCCGGCATGCAAATAATATGGGCATCATCCTGTGTAAACTGACGTACCCTCAGAAGCCCATGCAAAACGCCCGATTTCTCATGCCTATGTACCGTCCCCAGTTCAAAAAACCGCAGTGGCAGATCTCGATAGCTTCTAACCTTGGACCGGTAAATAAGCATATGGGACAGGCAATTCATGGGTTTGATACCGTACTCCTGCCCATCAATTTCCGTAAAGTACATATTCTCACGGTAGTTATCAAAATGACCGGAACGCTTCCATAAATCGAGCTTCAGGATCTGTGGGCCAATTACCAGTTGGTAGCCACGTTTCAGATGCTCCCGCTTTTCAAAATCTTCAATAATGGACCGAAGCATTGCCCCTTTCGGATGATAAATGATTAACCCGGCCCCGGCTTCATCGCTTATGCTAAACAGGTCAAGATCCTTGCCCAGGCGGCGGTGGTCCCGCTTCTTGGCCTCTTCCACTTTTCCCACATAATCCTCGAGAGCTTTTTGATCAAAAAAGGCCGTCCCGTAAATACGCTGCAGCATCTTATTGCGTTCATCTCCCCGCCAATAAGCACCGGCAACGCCTGTTAATTTGAAGGCCTTGACCAATCCAGTGGATGCAATATGTGGCCCGCGGCAAAGGTCCACAAAACCATTCTGCCGATAAACAGAAACTACATCTTCGGGGATATCTCGAAGAAGTTCAACCTTGTATGGTTCATCTAACTGCATAAACAATTCAATCGCCGCCTCCTTGCTCAACTCTTCCCGTACGAAGGGTCTGTTTTCAGCAATAACTGCCCGCATCCGCTCTTCGATGCGCTCAAGATCGGCAGGCGTGAAGGCCTCTTCATAACCAAAATCATAATAGAATCCATGCTCTATGGCCGGGCCGATAGCTATCTTGACCGTGGGGAACAGATCTTTAACGGCCTCAGCCATGATATGAGCAGTGCTGTGTCTCAAAATGGCCAGCTCTTCCCCGGTTGTCGCCTGTCGGGAAACAACGGCCTCTTCACCATTAGAAAAAGCTATTGGAATGGAGTCCTCTCTCATCTTTTTCAACTAAAAAGGCATCTTACTGTCTAATGACAACCAAGATGCCCTCTACTTCATCTGTAAGTTTAAAACATATAGGTTTGCTTAGAGCTTACTCCAGGCCATCTCTCTTGTAAATGGTAGGCACGGGCGGTTTCGAACCGCCGACATCTACCGTGTCAGGGTAGCGCTCTCCCCCTGAGCTACGTGCCTGCTCAACATAACCAAGGCATAAAAAACGAACACTTGGTAACAATATTTATGCGGTATGTCAAGGAAAATATCAATACCCGGGAGTTCAAAATGTCAACACTCAGTCTCAGCCGCGCGACTAAAAGTCTTTATACCAAAATAAACATAGTGCAGTCCAGATATCACGGTAAATATACTCGCTGACCATATAAGGATCGGTCGCAGTTGCCATATGGCAGCACAGAAATCTCTACTCAAGATAGCAAAAATCGTCATTATCTGCAAAAAGGTAGTAATCTTACTTATCATACTTGGTTTCACGAACACTTTAGGACCACAGACAAACAATATGGCCACACCCAAAACTATAATCACATCTCTGCTAACGACTATAACTGTCAACCAGCTCGGTACAAGGTGCAAAGTAGCCAAAGTTATGAAAGTAGCGGACAGGAGCAATTTGTCAGCAATCGGATCAAGGTAGGCCCCCAGGATTGTCTTTTGTTTTAAATAACGTGCCAAAAGGCCATCCAAGCCGTCACTTAGACTGGCCGCTACGAAGACAGCCAGTGCTTTATTAAAAAAAGCATTTAATAGCAGTATGATCAATACCGGTGTTAACAATATGCGCATGACCGTTATGAGATTTGGTATGTTCATGGGGTTTTATCTTTCTGCTGTCGATATTGGACGATAATCTCGCCACAGAAGAGGAGCACACATGCCGAATAAAAAAAGGAAAGAAGAATTATAATAACCGTCTTAAACGAACCAAAAACAGTACCATAAGTTTTCGTGGCCAATGCGAATGAGATAAAGAGACGCATCGCTGTCTCCCACAGAATGGTAGCCAGTACGCCACCTATCAGCGCATGTTTAAAAGGCACCTTTGCCGCCGGGATAAACTTATAGATAGCCGTAAATGAGACAATCATTAGTAAAAACGGCACAACACGTCCTATCCCTATCCCTACTATTAAAAAACTCACAATGGACGCCCCAAATACCTCTAACTGAAATTGGCTGATAGCTTTTAAAATAGTAATAATAACCACCGCAAAAAAAAGCAGGGCTCCGGTAAGAGGGATCATTATTAACGAACAAAAAACAGAACGAA
>CAYSYZ010000075.1:1216-4154 GCA_964435205.1 uncultured Desulfovibrionales bacterium | reverse complement strand
TCCATGGCATGAAAAACTAGGGTAGCTGTCCAGAGGAGAAACCCAAACCCAAACCAGCCCAGTGAACCGCTGTACTTGGCCAGGTCTTTGAATTCCTCAAGAAAAATGCCGGCCAGGTGTGGTCGGACTTGTTTTAGGAGCATGGTCACGTCGCGGACGAATGCCCCTGAGGTCCCAATAAGAACACTGACCACGTAAACTGCCAAAAAAAGAAACGGGATGGCAGACAGTACGGAGTAGAAAGAAATAGCCGCTGCGAGATTGAAACAGTCCTTTTTAAGAAAGGCCTTAGCCGCACCGCTTATGATACGCCATCCCTTACGAACTACGCCCATCAAATCAGCTTTCTTTTGCGTCATTCAGTCCTATTTCAAACGTTCTATGTACGTGCGGCTGCGTGTATCGACCTTCACCCTGTCACCTACATTGATGAAAAATGGCACCTGTATGATAGCACCTGTCTCCAGAGTAGCAGGCTTGCTGCCGCCGCTTGCAGTGTCACCCCTTACGCCTGGATCGGTCTCACTCACGGTCAACACTACAAAAGTCGGCAGATCCACCCCGATAGGTTGATCCCTATAGTAAACAACCTTAACTATAATGCTATCATGGAAGAAATCCTTCGCGTCGCCTAATTGCTCTTCGGTCAAAAAGACCTGTTCATAGGTCTCATTGTCCATCATATGATATTGATTTTGCTCATCCCTGTATAAAAACTGCATTTCCCGTTCTCGCAAATCCGGACGTCCTACCCGCTCGCCTGAACGAAAAGTCTGATCAACGACACGCCCCGTCAACATGTTTCGTAACTTGGTCCGCACAAAAGCACCACCCTTGCCGGGCTTGACATGCAAAAACTCTACAATTTCATAAGGCTTTCCGTCCAATTCAATCTTTAGTCCCTTCCGAAAGTCTGATGTCGAATACATTCACCTTACCTCTTTTTCTTAGAATCCTTTTTCTGTCCCTCAAAACTATAAACAACCTCATTTGGTCTTACCAGCCCCAGATCCCTGCGGGCGATTTCTTCCCGGTAGCTGCGGTCCGTCTTGATTCGCTCTATTTTTTCCCGTAGTTCCTTGTTTTCTTTTTGTAATTTCTCATTTGCTCTCTGTAACCCTTCACTTTTTTGCCCCAGTTGCCGAAGATGCAAGATTCCCTTGCTTGAAAACAAGATATACACGAAAAACACTCCCACGCAGAGTGCAGTCAAAGCCCACCAGACCCGGTCAGTAGCCAGCCACTTCTTGCCAGATTTCCTCCTCATCGTTACCTCGCCATTCTGTCTTTCAGACCCAACTTGCGTTTTAGCAAAGATAGCAGATTTGGGAAACACTCTTTGCCCATTACCACCTCGACCAAAAGGCCTACTAAGTCTCTGCACTTTTCAGCGAGATGAAAGCTTGCCCAGGGGTGGCTGAAAAGGAGCCTGGCTACTTGCTCGGCCACAGCAAACTGAGGATGGAATTCCAATCTTATCCGGCGATCATAATCCTTTAGACCACTGGAAAGGTCTTTACCATGTTCTATCAGACAGTTAGCCAGACTCAATCCACTCCACAGTGCATAGTAAATCCCTTCCCCGGTTAACGGATCAGCAAGACCTGCCGCATCCCCGATCAGCGCCACACGATCACTGATAATCTTCTTTTGGCGATTCGTAGAAGTAGAAAGAGGGATGCGGTATCCATTAATAGTGGTCGCCTTCTGTTCGGCCAACAGCCAATGGCTAGTAAACAGGCTGGCAAAGGCCTTTTTCAGCCCAAGCCCCTTCGACCCCGAACCGGCTATTCCTACCGAGCATGAAGGATGCCTCGGGAATATCCATCCGTACCCAAGATCAACCCATCCTATATCTATCCAGATGCAGTTGCCCGGGGACACGCTATTTATAGCTATCTCCGTCGTCAAGGCAAGGCAACTCGAATGTGCATAATCTGGTCCTAGCTCCCTCGCCACTATGCCCTGTACTCCATCAGCACCGACCACAACCTTACCGCGGTAACAACCCATCTTTGTTTCAACAAATATGCCGCTCTCAGCCTTTGTTAATGAAACGGCCCACTCTCCCTGGCGAACAATAGCACCAGCCTCAATTGCTTTCTGTACGAGAAAATTGTCAAACTTCTCACGGCGGACCATGTAGGCAAACGGCTCATCTAAAGCATGTTTAATCCCGCCCTGTCCCTTAAAGGTAAAAACAACTCCATTTACAGGATGCTCAATCACCGAAGATACGGAAAAAGGCAAAATTGCGTCAACCTTTCGGGATAAACAACCACCGCAAATCTTGGGTCGCGGGTGCACGCTCTTGTCCAGCGCCAAGACAGACCACCCCGCCCGGGCCAGGGTATAGGCTGCAATTGCTCCCGCCGGTCCCAGGCCTATAACTATGCAGTCAAAAAGACGATGTCTCATGTTTCTCTGCCGCATCTCCTAGTAGCACAAAACTTTAATGCTGACAATTCCTTATTGATAATTCAAGGCCAGTGACAGTCTTTTACCAGCCAGCTTACCTTGTTTTTTTCGTCCGACTTGTGTATATACTTCCCGTGGTGGAAGAGCTGCGTGATGATAGATACTGTTTTGCCTGTGGGCCTGAAAATCCAATTGGCCTCAAAATGGTCGTCAGTTACCCCGAAGATGGGGCAATAAGCACGCTAACGCTACAAAAGTTATACGAAGGCTGGAAAAACATTATACATGGCGGGATAATTTCCACCATTCTGGATGAAATTATGGCCCATGCTGTTTATCACCACCTTGGTCCGGCAGTAACAACAAATCTTAAGGTCGATTTTAAGTCACCGCTGGCTCCGGACGAAACCATCGAGGTCAGAGGCTGGATAAAGGAGAAAAGAAGCCGCGCTGCTACCGCATCAGCAGAGATAACTGCCGAAAAGGACCAGCGTCTCATAGCCAGAGGGGAGAGCTATTT
>CAYSYZ010000075.1:0-1206 GCA_964435205.1 uncultured Desulfovibrionales bacterium | reverse complement strand
ATGTATTATTTGGAAAAAATGGTTCGGGGAAGACAACACTTCTTCTGACACTCATGGGCTTTAGTCGATACAAGGTCATAAACGGCACTATAAGGTTTAAAGGCGAAGATATAACTGGCTTTCTGCCCTATGAACGGGCCAAGCTGGGTATAGGCATCTCCTTCCAGAGGCCTCCCACCCTCCACGGCGTACGCCTGCGAGATATGCTGACTATCTGTGGGAATGGAAGTGGCCGGGGTGAGATATTAGCTACACAGTATAATTTTGCTAATTTTCTCGACCGTGAAGTTAATCGCGGTTTTTCCGGCGGAGAGATCAAAAAGAGCGAGCTACTGCAACTCCTGGCACAGGATCCGGACCTCGTCCTTCTGGACGAACCAGAGTCAGGTGTGGACATCGAAAACTTAAGCATCATCGGCCAGATGATCAAAGAGCTTTTGCAGAAAGAACTCAAGCGGCATCGTCACAAATCCGGCTTAATAATCTCCCATACGGGTTTTATTCTGAACTACCTCGAAGCAGACAAAGGACATATACTCCTCGAGGGTGCGATTCATTGCCAAGGAAATCCCAGAGAGATGTTCCAAGAAATACAGAGAAGCGGTTATGAGGAATGTGCGAAATGCAGAAGATAGTAGAAAAAGCCAAAAAGGCCTTGAAGAAAAGGGCCACCTACGGGGAAGACATAGAGCTGGAAGCTTTTACCCGACAGGCTGAGGAGCTTTCTGGTTGTGATAATCTTTCCGCTTTTGACTCAAAAGAGCAACAAAGACTACACCAGGTTGGCCTCGATTTTGGCAACCCGGAACGCTCAGGCACTTTTTTCCAGTCGGACTGTTCGGTCGTCCACTGTCAATCAATCTACAAGGGCTTGGAAGTGTTACCCATTACTGAGGCCATCAAGAATTACGAAAAAATAAAAGATTACTGGTGGCAGGCAGTAAGTGTCACTAGTGACAAATACACAGCAGCCTCGGAACTGTACCTGGATAACGGGTATTTTGTACGTGCACTACCCGGAGAGAAGGTCATTTATCCCCTACAGGCCTGCCTCTATATACGCCAAGAAAAATTCGCCCAGCACCTGCACAACATCATTGTAGCTGAAGAAGGCTCTGAACTGCATATCATCACAGGCTGTGCGACTTCACCTCACCTGGTCTCCGGCCTGCACATCGGCGTATCCGAATTTTATATCAAAAAAGG
>CAYSYZ010000074.1:0-10459 GCA_964435205.1 uncultured Desulfovibrionales bacterium | reverse complement strand
GAAAGGTTCACGATCACGTGACGGTGGTTACGGGACGCGCTGGGCGAAAAATGACGTTCTGGTGCACAGCCAGTGTAGCTACACGCCACACAGATGGGCGGCCAAAGACGGTGGTAGAGATTTCGCGCGATATCACCAGGCTTGAGCGAGCAGAAAAGGCGCAGAAAGAGAGCGAAGAACGATTAGCAACGATTGTCAATACCGCACTGGATTCGATTTTTATCAAGGACAATTCTTATAGATATCAATTTGTTAATGCTGCCATGGAAAGGCTGTTTGGCGTTCCAGCGTCGGAGCTTTTGGGAAAAAGCGATGAAGAGCTCTTCGGAGGAGATGCCGCAAAACACTTAAGGGAGGTAGATAGGCGGGTACTCCAGGGGGAGATCGTAGAAGAGGAGAATGAGAAACCGGTGCGAGGTGTTTTGAAAACCTTCCACGTGGTAAAAGTACCTATGAGGGATGCGGCCAGGAATATCACTGGCCTATGCGGCATAGCACGGGACATCACCGCGCGTAAAAGGATGGAGGTAGCCCTGCGAAAGGCTCATGATGAGCTGGAACGCCGGGTGGAAGAGCGCACTGCCGAGTTGACCAAGCTAACCAAACAATTGCGGCGGGAACTCACTAAACGCAAACGGGCGGAAGACGTGCTGAGGGCATCTGAGGCTAATTACCGTGCGATTTTTGATTCAGCCAATGATGGCATTTTTGTCCTTGACGTAGAGAAAGGCGAGATTCTCGACGCAAACCACAAGGTGTACGAGATGTACGGGTACAGCGTGGAGGAACTACGACGTGTCGATATAGAAGACTTGATGGGTGGCACGCCGCCGTATACCAGGGTAGAGGGCCTGCAGTACCTGAGAAAGGCAGCTGAGGGGGAGCCCCAGCTTTTGGAATGGTTGGCAAAAGACCGTGCCGGAAGGGTATTTTGGGTTGAGCTGAACCTGAAACATGCTGCTATTCGTGGTAAGGACTGCGTGCTCGGCATAGTGCGGGATATTAGCGAGCGCAAGCGGGCGGAGGAAGAAAGGGCAAAACTTGAGGATCAACTTCGCCAGGCCCATAAGGTGGAGGCCCTTGGCACCCTGGCTGGCGGCATCGCCCATGATTTCAACAACCTGCTCACCGGTATCCTGGGGAATACCTCCCTGATGCTTTTAGACGTCGATCCCTCACATCCACATTATGAAAATCTGAAAATTATTGAAAAACAGGTTCGGAGCGGGGCCAGGCTGACCCGGCAGCTTCTCGGATACGCCAGGAAGGGGAGGTATGAAGTCAAACCCATTGACCTGAACCGATTGGTGGAGGAGACCTCGGATACTTTTGGCAGAACCAGAAAGGAGATCAGAATTCATCGAGAGCTTGCCGAAGACCTATGGGCAGTAGAGGCAGACCAGGGGCAGATGGAGCAGGTTCTTTTAAATCTGTATGTGAATGCCGCTGATGCCATGCCGCAGGGCGGGGACCTTATCTTAAAGACTAAGAATATTGCGCACGAGGATATTAAGGATAAGTTCCATTCTAACCCGGGCAATTATGTCCTCTTAAGGGTGACGGACACAGGGATGGGCATGGATAAAAAAACCATGGAGCGCATCTTTGATCCCTTCTTCACCAACAAGGAAATGGGCAGGGGTACAGGTCTCGGTTTAGCCTCTGTTCACGGTATCATAAAGGGCCACGGTGGATACATCGATGCCGAGTCCAGGAAAGGGCAGGGGACTACCTTCAACATTTATCTCCCGGCATCAGAGAAAAAGAGCGAGAAGCCTGTCAAGACGGCCGAGGACCTCATCAGGGGAAGCGGAACAGTCCTCCTGGTGGACGATGAGGAGATGGTTCTGGAAGTGAATCAGAAATTGTTGGAGGCCATGGGCTACCGGGTGCTTACTGCGCAAAGTGGGAGAGAAGCTATTGAGCTTTATAAGGAAAAACGGGATGACATAGACATTGTTATTTTGGACATAGTTATGCCCGATATGGGCGGTGGTGAAACCTTTGACCGGATGAAGGACATCAACCCGGATATTAAAGTCCTACTTTCAAGTGGTTACAGCGTTGACGGTGAAGCCAGCCGGATCTTGGGAAGAGGCTGTGATGGATTCATCCAGAAGCCCTTCAATATGTCCGAGCTGTCCGGGAGAATAAGGGAGATTTTGGACAAAGAATAAGGCCTCCCTCTACAAGGACATTTCAAACAAATTTCCTACCCACATCTTTCCCGGACGCCGATTTCCCTGCCCGAAGCCGTATATACATTAGCTTGCGCGCATTAGTATTTCAAATGCCTTTCCTAAAGGATGCCTCTAGTCTAAGCTACTCCATGCACGGGAAGAAACCTTACGATAGAGCACAACATGTCGTCTTCTTGTCTTGACAAAGACCCAAGATATTGATAAAGAGTCCCTAGCTAAAGAGGGAGAAGGTGGGAAACCGTTGACCGTTCCGTCTACAGCTGAGCTTTTTGATGCCTGCGGAATACTCTTTGGTCCGGAGATAGAGGTTTCACTCGATTTTTTGAGATACCTCCGGCCGGCTGGACTTAAGGCTGCTTTCTGGAAGAAGGCTCTGGAGACCCATCCGGACCGGGCAAGGGCCCTTGGAGAAGACGAGTCCAAAATGAACGAGCTCTTTAAAGAGGTGACGCTGGCTTACGAAAAGCTCAATTCGGCCATAAGAGATGGCGGGATAGTTCTCCTGAAAGATGACAGAAGGGTTCAGAGAAACAGAAAGTGGCCTAGTGCAGGGCAAGAAACACGTACACCGTTTTCAGATCATTTCTATACCGGTCACGTTCCGAGGCGGGAACTGTTGATCGGTGAATTCCTCTATTACTCTGGCCTTATTTCATGGTACACGCTTATAAGGGCCATAACCTGGCAAAGGAGGCAGCGTCCCCTCATTGGTCAAATGGCGCTGCAGTGGGGAATGCTTGCTATGCGTGACATTCAAGGAATACTAAAGGGACGGAATTTGAGAGAGAAGTTCGGTGAATGTGCGTTACGCAAAGGATACCTAACTCCATACCAGCTCATGGTCCTCTTAGGGAGACAGCGCAGACTTCAACATCCCATAGGAGGGTATTTCCTGAAACAGGGTATCCTGCGTCCCCGGGACTTGGATAAGATGTTAAAAATGCAGAGGATTCACAACAGGAATTGTTTCTGGGGGCGCTGGGAATAAACCAGGATTTGCTGAAGCCGTTTCCTAGTTCAGATAAATTTCCGGTCTAGGTTGCGGTATTGTATGGCCTCAGATATATGGAGGGACTTGACAAAATCTTCTCCCTCTATATCCGCAATGGTACGGGCAATTTTTAGTATGCGGCTGTATGCGCGAGCGCTAAGCCCCAGCCGGTTAACAGCCAATTCCAATAGCTTCTGTGATTCGGCATCGATCATACAGAATTTTTTAATCAGACGGTTGGTCATCTGGGCATTGCAGTGGACAGACTTTCCACTAAACCGCTCCCTCTGTCTCTGACGCGTCTGATTGACACGCTTTCCTATTTTTTCTGACGACTCGCCCTGGTCTGTGGAGGCCAGGTCTTTGTAATTGAGTGCCGGCACCTCTATGTGCATATCTATGCGGTCGAGAAGCGGGCCGGAAATACGTGATCGATATTTCTGTATGTGAAGATGGGTGCAGCTACAGGGGTGCTTCGTACTGCCATAAAATCCGCACGGGCAGGGATTCATGGCTGCCACCAGCATAAACCTGGCTGGGTAGGTAAGGGACATAGAGGCCCTGGAGATAGTAACGTACCCATCCTCCAACGGCTGCCGCAGCACCTCAAGAACGTTTTTCCTGAATTCTGGCAGCTCGTCCAGAAAAAGTACCCCATTGTGAGCCAGACTGACCTCCCCGGGCTTAGGTATCTGACCACCTCCGATCAAACCGGCGTCAGAAATTGTATGATGCGGCTGCCGGAATGGCCGCGTGGTGACGAGGGCACTTCCATTTGGCATGAGTCCCATTACACTGAAGACTTTGGTAGTCTCCAGCGCTTCCCCAAAGCTCATAATCGGCAATATGCTCGGCAGCCGCTGGGCGAGCATGGTCTTTCCTGAACCCGGGGGTCCGATCATCAGTACATTATGCCCGCCGGATGCAGCTATTTCCAATGCCCTTTTGACGTGCTCCTGCCCTTTAACCTCATTAAAATCCATGTCACTTTGACCGTTTGTGCAAAAAAGGTCGTTTAAATCCAAATCAACCGGGTCTAAGGTTTTCTTCCCGTTGAAGAATTCTACTACTTCAGAAAGCCATTCTACGGGCAGGACCTTGATTCCCTTTACGACAGCCGCCTCCATGGCGTTTTCTTTGGGCACGATGATGCCAGACAGCCCTGTCGCGCGGGCGGTCATGGCCATAGGCAGGACACCCTTGGTTGCTTTTATGCGACCGTCCAGCGAAAGCTCTCCGGATATCATATAATCGCGAAGATTATCCTTACTTATACTTCCGGTAGCGGCCAGAATACCAACGGCTATAGGAAGGTCGTATCCGGTACCTTCTTTCTTAATGTCCGCCGGTGCTAAATTGACCGTGACGCGGTGTGTGGGGAATTCATACCCGGAATTTTTGATCGCCGATTTGACACGGTCTTTACTCTCTTTTACTGCTCCCTCTGGCAGGCCGACCGTGGAAAATGCAGGTAGTCCCAAGGTGATATCAACCTCCACTTCAACCACGTAGGCTTCAACGCCAAGGACTGCTCCGCTCAAGATTTTTGCCAGCATGACAAAATTCTCCTATTTTGTGCTCTGCATACTTATCGGCCAGCGGGAGGATTATTCAAAATTCCTGGCCCGCGATCCTTTCCCTGTCTGCGGGATAGACTGAGGAGGCTGGCTACGATCCACTGTAAACGGAGATTATCTCCGAAATCAGCTGAGCGGTCTGGACCATGTCTTCAAGGTGGATATATTCGGCAGTGGTATGAACAGACCGCATGCCAGTACCGAGAATTACTGTTGTTATGCCATGCGCGGTGAATATGTTGGCATCACTTCCCCCGCCACTTTTTCCTGTCGTAAGGGGGCGTCCTAAAGCCTTCCCTGCTTCCTGCGCCAGGACGACGACCGGGTGGCTGTCAGGAACTGTCATTAATGGGTACTCCGTAACCACGTCCATATTCCACGTCGGAAGATCATCATCTGATTTCCTTTTTTCCTTGTAGGCGGAGATGGCCTTTTCGAAACACTTTCTCAGGTGATCGGTGTGACGGGCAAGTTTTTCTCTATCATGGCTGCGCACCTCACCTTCTAGCGCTATATAGTCCGGTATGATATTGCGAGCTGTCCCGCCACGTACCAGCCCCATATTGGCAGTAGTTTCCTGGTCGATACGTCCCAAGTGCATATTGGCGAGGGCTTCAGCGGCAATTTGTATAGCATTTATGCCTCGTTCTGGTTCGAGGCCGGCATGCGCCGCCAGGCCTTTGACCTTAATGTAGAGGCTATTGGCTTCCGGAGCTCCGCTTACGATGTTTGTGGTCGAACTGGTGTCGAGGGAATAACCCATTTTGGCTTTGAGCAGGCTGTAATCAAGGGATTTGGCCCCCAGAAGGCCTATTTCTTCGCACGTGGTAAACACGAGTTCCAACGGACAATGTGTCATGTTTTCTTTCTGCAGAATCCTCAGCAACTCTATCAAAATTGCTACAGCGGACTTATCATCTGCCCCCAGAATGGTTTTGCCATCGCTTCTAAACGTTTCGTTTTCGACAACCACTTTTATGCCTCTTCCGGGTTCTACAGTGTCCAAATGGGCGTTAAACATAAGGGGTACAAGGTCTCTGCGTGTGCCAGGTATGCGGACGATCAAATTGCCACTTTCGCTACCGATGGCCTCTCCTGCCCTATCCTCTATTACTTCAGCACCCATGGACTCAAAGGTTTTTCTAACATATCTGGCCATGGCACCTTCCTGCCGCGAAGGGCTATCAATTTGGACCAGTTCGAGGAACTCTTCGGCCAGTCGTCGCCTGTTTATCACCTTTTCATCCTTTCCTTTTAACGGTGACTTCCACTTCTTTGATAACTCTTGCGTTGGTTTTTCGTATAAGGATCCGCAAGTGATTGTAAAAAAAGGCGTAGCCATCTTTGGGGATGAATCCCAATTGTTTTAATATGAAGCCGGCGATTGTTTCATAGTCTCCCTTTGGGATCCCGAGTTGGAGTTGTTCATTGGCCTGAGTTACCTCCATACGTCCTTTAATCAAGTAATGATTTATGCCTAACCTGGTAAAGGGAGGGATTTCCTTGTCAAACTCATCGGCTATCTCCCCCATTATCTCTTCCAGAAGATCTTCTACAGTGACAATTCCTATGGTTCCGCCGTATTCGTCAACCACTATGGCGATTGTCTTGCCCAGTTTTTGCAAATCGACTAGTAGTTCGTCTACGGGCTTAGTCTCCGGTATGTAGTACGGTTCACGCATAAATCTCTCAACTGGCAGATCTTCGTCAACCTCACCGATCAAATCCAGGGCATTCAATATACCGACTATGTTATCGATACGATTGTGGTAGACAGGCAGTCGTCCGTAACCTGTCTCCTGGAACTTGGAGATGGCCAAGGCCACCGGCATGTCCTCCGGCACCGCGGAGACTTTAACCAGAGGGATCATGACCCGGCTGACGCTTGTTTCGGTAAACGAAAACATCTTTCGTATGAGCCGTCGCTCGGCCTTGTCTAGCTCAATTTCATCCTCGTCCATACGGAGAGTCAGTTCAAGTTCTTCTCGTGTGACGAACGGTTGCTGTTTTTTTTCGGATATATTGGTCAGCATATGAGAAAATCGTGCAAAGATCCAGACCAGGGGATAGAACAAATATGATGTGGCCATAATGCCGTATGCGACCTTTGGAGCGAGGCGCTGTGCATTTTGTTGGAATATGGTTTTCGGAATGACTTCTCCAAAAACGAGAATAAAAGGTGGCATAAAAAATACAGCCAGCCACTCTCCCCCGAATCTCCACTGTTCTACGATCCACGCGGTCGTCAAGACAACATTCGCAGAGACAGCCAAATTGGTTCCGAGGAGTATAGTGGAAAAAAACCAGTTTGGCTTTTCCAGAAGCTTCAAGGCCATACCTGCTCCCTTGTGGCCATCCAGCGCCAGTTGCTGCATTTTTTTCTGATCAGCAGCAACCAGGGCTATCTCTGAACCAGAGAAAAAGCCTTCAAGCAGCAGCAGGCCCAAAAACCATAGCAGGGGATAGAGTATAGGACTGAGTGTCATAATAGTTATGGGGAAATGTGAGGCAGTTTATCGGGCAGTTGTACTTGTTTCCCGCTCCACCTTCAATTGTAAGATACGGGTGCCTTTTAATTTTACTACGGTAAAGCGAAGGCCATTATACCCGACACTGCCCCCCTCCTCGGGCAACTCACCAAACAGGTTAAGTACGAATCCCCCGACTGTTTCTACCTCACCGGGGGGAATATTTGCCCCGGTTATTTCGTTGAAATCCTCTATCAGCATCCGGGGAGAAACTAAATAGACGCCTTTTTCTCTCTCTTCAAAAGCCGCTCTTCGCTGGTCATATTCGTCGTATATTTCTCCAAAGAGTTCTTCGAGAACATCCTCCATGGTTACTAGCCCGGTTAAATCTCCGTATTCATCGACTACCATGGCCACATGAACGCGCCGCACCTGAAAATCCTGAAAAAGCTCTTCAACGTTTTTTGTCTCAGGAACGTAGTAGATCGGCTTAAGACGAGGACGTAGGCTCGCTACAGTTCCTTCAACCGCTTTGGTTTTGACACCTATAAGGTCTTTTACATGAAGGATACCGAGGGGCTGGTTTATGTCATGTTCATATACAGGCACCCTCGAGAACCCTTTCTTCTTGATGTTTTCTATGGCAACGGAGAGCCCCGTGTTTAGTGGCAACGCAAATATGTCCGGACGCGGAGTCATAATAGCCGCTACTTTTGTTTCGCCGAATTCAACCACTTTTTTAATGAAGTCCCGTTCGAGGCGTTCAATAACTCCGGCGCGATGCCCGTGTTCGACCAGGCGCAGAAAGTCTTTTTCCAGTATGAATTTTGTCTTTCTTTTCTTGGGTAGTCCAACCGATCTAAGGATGATATCCACCGAGGACTGTACAAACCATCTCACCGGGGCAATCCATTTTATAAAGAGGGAGATTGGCCTGGAAATGAAAGAAGCAATGGATACGGGGTGGGATATGGCCAGTACTTTAGGAGTAACTTCACAAAGGATCATCAGAATGCCGGTCATCACAACTATGGCTACCCAACGTCCCCAGGCACCAAAATGCTTGATAGCCAGCGGTGTGGCCAGTGCAGAGGCGACTACATTAGATATGTCATTCCCAATGATAATAGAGACGAGAAGACGGCGGGGGTGCCCCAGCAGGCTATCAAGCAGGCCGTATTTCGGATGCTTCTCTTCCCTGAGACGAATTAACCTCCAGCGCCCGAGTGAAAAAAGAGCCGTTTCTGAGGCGGCAAAAAGGGCAGAACAGAAAAGACAGAAGATGATTAATGGTATATAGATGGACGGTGATGGGTCCAAATGTTCTTCCTTATTGCTTCCTTTTTTCGGGGGGTTTCGCTTGAACGAGAGCTAATTCCAGTACCTCGTCAACGTTTTTGACCGGATGGAAAGTAATGCGGGAGCGGATTCGTTCTGGTATCTCTTCCAGATCTTTAATGTTTTGTTCCGGAATGATAACTTTCTTTATTCCAGCCCGAAGTGCAGCCAAAGCCTTTTCTCTTAAGCCCCCGACAGGCAGGACCCTGCCTCGTAAAGTTATCTCTCCGGTCATGGCGAACTCTTTACTCACTGGCACCTTTGTTAAGGCCGAAACGAGGGCGGTGGCCATGGTGACTCCGGCTGAGGGCCCGTCTTTAGGTATAGCGCCGGCCGGTACGTGTATATGTAGATCTACCTCTTCGTAAAAATTGTCGTCAATCTTAAGCCTGGCAGCACGGGAACGTGTATAGCTAAGGGCTGCCAGCGCTGATTCTTTCATTACGTCGCCAAGTTGTCCGGTGAGGTTGAGATTGCCTTTACCCTTCATCGTAGTAGCTTCTACGTGGAGGACTTCTCCTCCCTCTTGAGTCCAGGCTAGGCCATTAACCAATCCCACCTGGCTGGTCTCCTTTTCGGCTTCTGGCAGATATTTTGGTACCCCTAAATATTTATGCAGATTGGTGCGAGAAATAACAAATGGTCCTCTTTTGCCTTCAGCCAGATGCCTGGCTACCTTCCGGCATGTGGCCCCGATTTCCCTCTCCAGGTTTCGTAAACCCGCTTCTCTTGTGTATTGTGAGATCATCTGGAGGATAGCGCTGTCCGCGATCTTTATTACGTCCTTGCCGATTCCATGCTCTTTAAGTTGGCGAGGGAAGAGATGCCTCTTGGCGATAGCCAGTTTTTCCTCTGCCGTGTACCCAGGAAGTTCGATGACCTCCATCCTGTCTTTCAAGGCCGGAGGAACAGTATCGGTTACATTAGCAGTAGTAATAAACATAACCTTCGAGAGGTCAAAAGGCACGTTCAAATAATGATCACTAAAGGAGCAGTTTTGCTCTGGATCAAGAACCTCAAGAAGTGCTGCCGATGGGTCCCCCCTGAAGTCCGCGCCGATTTTATCTATTTCGTCCATCATGAAAACAGGATTGTTGGTACTGCAAGCTTTAATTCCCTGGATAATCCTGCCCGGAAGGGCACCCACGTATGTTCTCCTATGCCCGCGTATCTCAGCTTCGTCACGCACCCCGCCCAGAGAGATACGAACAAACTTGCGTCCCATAGCCTTGGCAATGGAGCGTCCCAACGATGTTTTACCAACACCGGGGGGACCTAGGAAACAAAGGATCGGGCCCTTCATTTCTTTGTTCAATTTGCGAACACTAAGGTATTCCAATATGCGATCCTTGATTTTATCTAACCCATAGTGGTCTTCATCCAGTGTCTTTTGGGCGGATTTGATATTAAGTCTGTCTTTTGTCGATTTACTCCAGGGTAGTTCTACAAACCAATCGAGATAGGTGCGGACTACGGAAGACTCTGCCGCATCTGGATGCATAAATTCTAAACGACTTAATTGCTTGAGAGCTTCTTTCTGTACCTCCTGCGGCATCTTGGCTTTTTTAATCTTGGCCTTAAATCCGGCTATCTCTTCGGCCCGTTCGTCAATGTCTCCGAGCTCTTTTTTTATGGCTCGGAGCTGTTCCCTCAGGAAGTATTCTCGATGCGTCTTTGACATCTCCTCCTTGGCCTCAGATTGTATTTTGGCCTGCATGACAGATACTTCCAGTTCTTTATTCAGATATTCGCTTACTTTCTTCAATCTTTTCACCGGATCAATAGCTTCAAGGATGACCTGTGCCTCAAAGGTTTTCAAGCGAAGATTGGATGCGATCAGATCAGCCAATTTGCCGGGCTCTTCCACACTGTTCAGAATAGCGC
>CAYSYZ010000073.1:0-10467 GCA_964435205.1 uncultured Desulfovibrionales bacterium | reverse complement strand
CCATTAAATATCTTGTGTTTACAATGCTCAGACCAGGTCTGGGCGAGGCATTCCAACTCGACATCGGTGATTTTATCGCTAAGGCCCATTTTCCGGCGATAGGAAACAACCTCTGGAGAGGTTATATAGTCACGAATGGCCTTCATCTCCGAAAGAGTAAGGGCCAGAACGCGCTCGCGGCTTATGGAGACAAGCTCTTCATCACTGACACAAAGATTGATTTCCTCGACTGCGGGCCTGGCCCCGCCGGTGACCCGTGGTACAAGGGGCGACATCCCCTTCTCTCTGTCCCACCCCGCACGAGTCTTGATGCGAAAGCTCTGGATAAGGGTATTGGCCAGAAGACCTGTAGCTATCCGTTCAGCATCATCCTTTGTAAGGTCGCCGCAAAGGGCATACTGGGTGGAGGTATAGACTCCTTCGCCCCGGTCAAACCTTCGACCAATAGCCAGCTCAAGGGCTTCTCGAGCAGTCTTTCCCTCATTGTCAGTTACGCCCGGCCTGAACCCGACCTCGATCAGCCAGTCAAAGTCGTCGGCCAGAGCTTTGCCCAATGAATATTCCTGGCTGATAGAATCACAGAAGAGTTGACCGGCAAACCTTTCTACGATATCCGGCTCAATCGCGGCGTCAATGGTAAATACCTTGATTGTCCTTACGGAACGGACCGGGAGGTGAATATCCTCGTTAATCCTCTTCCTGATCTTCTCTCCAAACGCATCACGGAGCGTTTTTTTAACCATTACTCGAACTTGATAAACCATCGTCGGTACTATAACAGACTCCCTTTGCCTTTTCAAACACTTTCCCTCTGGCCTTTGTCGCGAGAAGGTCTTGAAAACGGGTAATTAAAATGGCTCATACTGATTGACCCTGGGTTTCGGATTGTGATAGAAAAGGGAGCATCGTGTAGATAGTGGAGACTCACGCGGCTACCGGACTCGGCAGTACTCCCGCATCGATGGTGACGTCCGGAAAAATATAAGGGGGAAGCAGGATTGGATGGGGGCTAAAGGACTACAGGGGGGAATATTCCGATGGCTGATAAACCAACGTACGGCGAACTGGAGCGCAGGGTCAGGGAGTTAGCGAAGGAGGTCGCTGCGCGGAAGCGGGGGGAGAAGGCGCTCCGGAGGTGGGCGGGTAAGAGATTGAATTGCCTGAACGGCATTTTCGAGCTGCTTGACAGGGGTCTTTCGCTGGGAGAAATGCTTTATGGCACACTGGAAGTGATTCGGGAGGGACTGCAGCATCCAGATGTCGCCTGTGTCCGGATTATTTTGAATGGTCAAACATTTGAAACGCCGGGCTTGCAGGGGACTGGCGCGAGGCACTCGGCGGGTATCCTAGTGCACGGGAGGCGGGCTGGCAAATTGGAAGTCTGCTACCCAGAAGAAAGGTCAAAAGTAGAGGGCTCCACGTTTTTTAAGGACGAGGGAGACCTCATTAATACCATTGCACGTCGATTGGGAAGAATCATCGAGTGGAAGCGGGCAGAGGAGGCCCTCCGCCAATCTGAGGAGAAGTTCAAAGATTTGATAGAGACTACAACTGACTGGGTATGGGAGGTTGACGCCCGCGGGGTGTACAGGTATGCCAGCCCTAAAGTAAAAGATCTGCTAGGCTATGAAGTAGGCGAGGTGCTGGGTAAGACCCCATTTGATTTCATGCCGGAAGAAGAGGCGGAAAGAGTTCGGGAGATATTCGAAAGGAAGATTCTTGACAGAGAGCCGATCCATGGTCTGGAAAATGAAAACCGCCACAAGGCCGGACACCTGGTGATCCTGGAGACAAACGGAATTCCCATTCTTGATGAGAAAGGTCAACTAGAAGGATATAGGGGGATCGATAGAGATATCACCAGACGCAGGAAGATGGAGGAAGGACTTCTCGAGACGCAGAAGCTGGAATTGGTGAACCTTCTTGCCGGGGGTATCGCTCACGATTTCAACAACCTTCTTACCGGTATTCTCGGAAACATCTCCCTGGTCAAGATGCGGCCGGGCATAGAACTGGAAGTTTATGAACTGCTCAATGAAGCAGAAAGGGCGGCGTTTCGGGCGCGGAATCTGACCAAGCAATTGTTTGTCTTCTCGATGGGTGAAGCATCGGTGAGGCAAAAAGCCGTTATCTCAAAATTGTTGCAGGATACTACAACCTTTGCCTTGAGAGGGTCCAATGTCCGGTGTGAATTTTTCATTTCCGATGACCTGTGGCCGGTAATGGTGGATGAAGGGCAGATCAGCCAGGTCATCAATAACCTGGCCTTAAACGCCCGGCAGGCCATGCCGGAGGGTGGAACGCTCAGGGTATGGGCCAGAAACATGATTGTGGGTGCAGAGGATGCCCTTCCCCGGAGAGAAGGGGAGTACGTGAATATAGCCTTTGAAGACATGGGCCCGGGTATACCGAAAGAGCATCTCCAGAAGATATTCGGTCCTTATTTCAGTACGAAAGAGAAAGGAAGGGGGCTGGGGCTTGCCGTAGCCTACTCCATCATCAAAAAACACGAAGGATATATTGAAGTAAAATCTGAGCCGGGAACTGGAGCAAGGTTTGACATCTACCTGCCTGCCTCGAGGACCGAATTAACCGAATTAATGGAGAGCACGGAGGTAACGGAGAGCAACCAACTGGTCGGTAGGGTAGGAAAGATTCTGCTGATGGATGATGAGGAAATCGTTCGAAAGACGGCCAGACGAATGCTCAACCATATCGGATACCACGTAGAGCTGGCAAAGGATGGTGCGGAAGCGGTAGCACTTTACAGGAAGGCCAGGGAATCAGGCCGTCCATTTGATGCCGTAATCCTGGACCTAACGGTTCCCGGGGGGCCAGGTGGAGAGGAAACCATGAAGGAGCTTATGGCGATCGACCCCCGGGTTAAAGGCATTGTTTCCAGCGGGTACTTTAACCATCCGTTGATGACTGAATTCAAGAGATATGGTTTTCATGGTGGTATTGCCAAGCCGTACATAATAGAAGAGCTGAGTGAAACCCTACGCAGGGTGATAATCGAAAAAGACGAATGAGGATTGCCCTCGCCGGGTTGACTTTCCCCAAGCTCTTGTGCTATTTTCCCGAAGATCTTTAATGTAGCTAGTCGGTTATCCATTTCATCAAGGCGTGGAGGTGGGATGTGAGTGGTGGTTTCTGGAGCCGGAGGTCGTTTTTGAAGGCTTCCCTGGCCGGGGCCCTTACGCTATTCGGTAACCGTGCCTTCGCCAGAAAAATGATTCCGGAGGGGCTTACGGAGGGAAGGCTAGCCCTTTACAATATACATACCGATGAAAGATTGAAGGTAACCTACAGGGACCCCTGGGGAGAATATGATCCCCAGGCCCTCGAGGCGCTCGATTATCTCCTCCGCTGCCATTATACGCAAAAGGTAAAAGAGATGGATATCAGCGTGATCGAATTTCTCAATGCGGTGGATAAGAGTCTGGGAGGGGATAATGAAATCCACATCATCTCCGGTTATAGGTCTCCCGAATATAATGAACTACTCATCCGGCAGGGTCACGGCGTTGCCAGGCATAGCCTTCACCTGTCGGGTAAGGCTGTAGATATCTACATCCCCCGCGTGGGCCTGGATACCCTGAGAGAAAGCGCTATCGGTCTGGGATATGGTGGTGTCGGTTACTATCCCGTGTCCGGCTTTGTCCACATAGACTCGGGGAGATTCCGGACCTGGTGAACTTCTGTCGCATCTGGCCGGTCTTACTCCTGGTTACCATCTTCCTGGTTTCAGGGGAAGGACGGGCGTGGAGTGCAGACCCCAAGAAAGTACGCTCTCCCTGCAAGATCCGTTACCCCAGCGATAAAAAGGTGGCCTGGGAATGTGCGCGTATGCGACCCGGCGAGACGCTGGAAGACCTCTTCGGCGACCGGTGGCGGGATGTAGCTCGATTCAACCGCATAGACCGGCGGCATGCGGAGCAGGGCGTTCGTATAAAGGTCCCTCTGCAATTGGAAGATATAAAAAATTTTACCCCCATGCCTTTGGAGTATCTAGAGGCGGACGCAAAGTTTATCCTGGTAGACCTGTCGGAACAATTCCTCGGGGCGTATGAATACGGTCGCCTGGTCTTCTCCGTCCCTATGGTAACGGGTGAGAAGGGGAATGAGACGCCAATTGGAGAATTCCGGGTTACTGCAGTTGACCGCAGCCATCGATCATCACTATACTTCATCGAAAAAACCAGCATTCCTTATCCCATGAATTACGGACTGAGGTTTTACGTCAACAAGAGAGGTATTTCGTTCTGGATTCATGGGCGTGACGTCCCCGGTTACCCGGCATCCCATGGCTGCATCGGCCTTTATGATGAGGCCATGCAGAAAAAGTACTACAAGTACCCGGGAAATCCTGTGCTGGATGATGCGAGGATCCTTTATGAATGGGTTATCGCTCCTCTTTCGGACGAAGAAGGATTCCGGGTGCTGAAAGAGGGGCCCAGGGTGCTAATCGTGGGTGAGGCACCTTAACTCGCAGGAGACCCCTTCGGTCTGGATATTTTTTTCATGCCTTCGTGCCAGAAAACTGGTATTTTTCAGGTTGATTCAGACAGGCCAGGGGAGGATAAAGGTCGATATGCCCGTTTATGACCGAGCAGAATTCAAGAATGTGCTGAAAGGTATCAAAGAGGACGGGATTGCGCCGGTATATCTCCTCTGGGGAGAGCGTTACCTCTACCAGGCTGCTTACGAAGAACTCATCTCCGCCCTCCTTCCGGATAGATATCAGAGCACTAATTTACGGGTTACGGATGGAGATAGTGAGGATGTATACCGTCTGGTGGAAGAATTGAAGACCTTCCCTTTCTTCCCGGGAAGGCAGGTCTTCGTGGTAAAGGATACCCGCCTGCTTCATTCCAGGGCTACGGCCTACTCACTCCTCGCTAAAAGTTACGAGTATTTTACAAAGGGCAACCTTCGCTCGGCAGCCAGGGCACTGGTCGAGGCGCTGGCCTTGTCCGGCCTGGCTGTTGAAGACGTAAGGGACGGCGGGTGGGTGAGGATTTCGGAAGAGACCTGGGAAAAGATATTTGGGGCCCCGAGGAGTGAAGAGGACATTTCCTGGCTGACAGAGGTCACCAATTTTGCCATTCAGTCAGGCATGGACGAATCAGTTTTTGCCAGGGGCGGAGAACACATCCTGGAAGAAACCCTGGTCAAAGGCCTACCGGATTCTAACCACCTGATATTGCTAACAGATAGCGTGGACAAACGAAAGTCGCTCTACCGTACGCTGGAAAAAGTGGGCGTGGTGATTGATTTTTCCGTGGACAGAGGAACGGGCGCGGCGGCTAAGCGTGGACAGGACGCGGTCCTCAAGGACCTGCTCCGGGATATGATTTCACGCCACCAGAAGACCATAGAACCGCAGGCCGCGGTGGAGCTTGTGGAAAGAATAGGTTTTAATCCGGCAGCTCTGGTTGCAGCATTAGAGAAGCTTATCAATTACATGGGCGAGAGACAGACCATCACGGCAAAGGATGTAGACACGATCGTAGGACGGGAAAGGGAAGAGCCGCTTTATGAACTTACCGGTGCCCTGGGGGATAGGGATTTTCAGAAGGCCGTTGTCTCCCTCAACCGCCTCTTCGATCAGGGCTATGCACCGCTCCAGATACTGGCCTCCCTGATCAAACAGATTCGCCGCCTGCTTTTAGCCAGATGGGCACTGGACACGAGACTGGATGCCCTGGGGCAGGAGAATTTAGAATACAGGGGCTTTCAGAACATGCTGCCAGCGCTTAAGAAGGATGGCAAGATCCCCAGAGAATTGGAAAAAGTCTCCCCTTACCCGCTCTTTCTGCTCTTTAAACAGGCCAGGGGCTTTTCAGTGGACCATCTCATCGGCTGCATGTCGGAACTCGCCAGGGTGGACATGGCCCTTAAATCCAGCGGGATGAGGCCGAGGATCTTACTCGAAGACCTGCTGCTCAAATGCCTGGTTTTTAGCGACCATCCTGCCGATCAACCTGCCATACTGTAATGTATTATGGTTAATGAGTAACTTTAATAAGTTGACGCATGTCACTTTCGACAAAAAGTTTTTCAACTCCGTGTTGGCGGGGCAGGAATTTCCCACCTATTGCATCTAAGGTTACTTATGTCGTCAAACATAAGCGGATAAACTATAATTTGTGGCCACCTTCCAGGATTTTGGCAAAAAGTTTATGTGCCCCCTTGTTGGCGCAAAACTCCCCGCACATAGTACACGTGGCTTTGTCATGAGGCATGCGATCTCCTCGAATCGTTCGAGCAATCTCCGGGAATAGCATATGCCGAAATTGACCTTCCCAATCCATATTGCGTCTGGCCTTGCTTACTTCCATGTCTCGTTTTGTTGCTCGCGCACCATACTTAATGGTATCACCTACATAGGCAGCGACCCTAGCCACCCGAACTCCTTCGACCACATCGGCCTTGTTCGGTAGTGCCAGATGTTCAGATGGGGTGATGTAACAGATCAGGTCAGCGCCGTATCGGGCGGATTGGGCGGCCCCAATGGCTGACACTATGTGATCATAACCAGCGGCCACGTCACACGGAAGCGGGCCCAGCATATAATACGGGGCATCATTGCTCATCTTTTTTTGCAGGATTATATTCGCCTCTATCTCATCAAGTGGCACATGTCCAGGACCTTCCACTATGGTCTGGCAGCCCATTTTTCGCGCGAACTCCGCTAACTCGCAATTTATGACCAACTCTGCAATCATGGCCCGGTCGCATGAATCATGGATGGCTCCGGCGCGCAGGCCGTTACCCAAAGATAAGACTACGTCATGTTTTTTGAGAATACTTACTAATCGATCAAACTGGGCGTAAAGTGGGTTTTCACGCCTATTGGCCAGCATCCAGGATACCATGAAAGTGCCGCCCTTGGAGACAAGCCCGCCATAACGATAAGCCTGCTTTTCCAGCCGTTCCAGGGTATAGAGGTTAATACCGCAGTGGATAGCCATAAAGGAAATCCCGTCCGCACACTGCCTTTCGATCAAATCAAAGAGCATTTCCTCGTCCAGCTTATTCGGGTCTCCGTACTTATCGGCGGCCATACGAAATGACTGATAAAGCGGTACATTTCCTACCGGTAGATGCACGGCCCGCAAAATCTCCCTCCTGATCTTATCCAGGTTCCCGCCAACACTAAGCTCCATCAGGGTATCAGCACCCGCTTGTTCAGCCGCGCAGGCCTTTTCCACCTCTGCCGCAATATCGATAATATCCGTTGAAGTGCCTATGCTGGCATTTATTTTGGTACGGAGGCCCTTTCCAATGCCGACCACCTTGCACCGGTGATTTTGATTGCCCAGAATAACGATCTTCCCGGCTGCAACCATCTCACGAATGTAGTCTGAAGAAATGCCTTCTTGTTCCGCTACTTCTTTCATTTTCCCTGTAATGATCTTCTTTTCTGCCTGTTCGATCTGTGTGGCCATTAGGTTTCCCCTCCCGTCCTGAAAATAAAAAATCCCCAAAACCCTTTGAGCAAGAGCTTAGGGATTTACCATTTCCCTTAAACCTGATCCCTGACCGGCAGGTCTTCTGACTCCCAGATCTTCCTACTTGCCGCGCCTTCCCGGACCGATGTACGTCGCACATCGGGAGTCATTGGTTATTGGTCATTCGTTATTAGATAGATCAAATAACCGCACCTCTGACTATTACCAGTGGCTTTTCAGCTAATCATTAGTGATTGCGAATAACCATTAACTGATCACTAATAACCAGCCCTGTTAAATAGGATTCCCTTTTAGGAAATTTAACAAGGCCAGCCTGCGGCGTTCGTCCTGGTTACAGCGGCGGGTCCGTTCCCGATTCACACGGGATTCCCTATTCTATCCTCCTAAGGAGGATCACCGGTAGGACTTCTTTATTTTTTACGTATGTAACAAGACAATGGCCGACAGTCAAGCCTGAGTTTACAGAGTCTTTACCTAAAACCCATAGCTTCCCGTCAAATAATCTGCCATTTCGTAATATTTAGAAACCAGCGACCGTTTTCTTGAAACGGTTCTGTTTCCAATATCTCCAATCTGCCCGGCCAGTCCGGCCCGGAGATGACCAGGGTATGAAATTCACCCAACTCACCGCAAGGGTCGATTTTGTGTGGTAAATCTTCAAGTCTTTAGCTTTTCCGGATATGATTCAGTATGGTCAGTGATATTTCCCATTTATTCAGGGGGCTTATGATATAGAGGCCGTCCGCGATATCTTTGATGGCCGTTACGAGTTCCTTTGCGATGTCCTCTCCGGCCTTTCTCTGATCGTTTTTGTCCTCGTGGCGTGCCATGCGTTCCCGGACATCCTTTGGTATATTGATGCCCGGGACTTCGTGGTGGAGAAATTCCGCATTCCGGGACGATAAAAGGGGATAGATCCCCACGAAGATCGGGATATGATACTCCCTCGTCTTTTCTACGAGCAGTTCGACGTCGTCCTTAAGGAATAAGGGCTGGGTCATCATAAACTGGGCACCACACTCCACCTTTTTCTTCAGCCTTTTCAACTGGATTTCAGGGTGTTTGGCAACAAAGTTAAGGGCCCCGGCTATGGAAAAATTGGTCTCCTGCTTTATGGATTTCCCGGACATACTTATACCGTTGTTCAGCTTGGTAATGATCTCTATAAGGCGGAAGGAATTCAGGTCAAAAACACCTTTTGTTCCCGGCTGATCAGTATAGCTTGCCGGGTCTCCGGTTATGGCCAGCACGCCTTCGATTCCGAGAGTGTGGGCCCCCATTAGTGCCGACTGTATGCCCAGAATATTCCGGTCGCGGCAGGTCATATGGACGATGGTTTGTATCCCGGTGTTCCTTTTGATAAGATGGGCGAGAGGAATATTGTCCATCCTGAGTATGGCCAGCGGGTTTTCGGCCAGCGAAATTCCGTTTGCCCCGGCCTCGGCCACCTTTTTGGCCCCTTCCAGGATATAGGATACATCCAGATGATGCGGGGGGTCGATCTCCACAATGACCGGTAATTGGCCCGGGATTAGACTGTCCAGGAATCCCCCCTTCTTGAACCTGATTTCCTGCGGCTGGGACGGTGGAGGCACTTCGGCCACCGGAATCCTCAGGCCCTTTTCCTTTTTTCTGGCAGAGAGTTTTCTGGCCAGGGCGGCTATATGGGACTGGTTGGTGCCGCAGCACCCTCCTACCAGGGTCACCCCCATATCCACCATTTCCATGACCTTTTTGGAAAAGTAGTCCACGTCTATCATGAACAGGGCGCGACTTTCATGTATCTCCGGCATTCCGGCATTTGGATATACCGAGATGGTAGCGTCTTTTATGCGGGTAAGCTGCTTTACGGCCTCGATCATGCCGGTGATGCCGCGTCCACAATTGGAGCCGATGATATTGGCCCCGGCCTCCAGGCAGGTAGATGCACATTCATAAGCCGTTTTACCGTACATGGTCCTTCCCTGGAACGGGTAGACCATCTGGGAGATAATGGGGAGCGAAGAGACCGATTTTGCAGCCCGTATGGCGGCAAGCATTTCATTAAGGTCGGCAAAGGTTTCCAGCATAATAACATCGACGCCGGACTCGGCCAGGATCTCTATCTGTTCCCGAAAGATGGCTTCAATATCTTCCTTTGACAGTTCTTCGTATTCCGCCATGGAGATGTCGATGCCGAAGGGGCCTACGGAGCCGGCTACCCAGACATTTTGTTCCGCCACCTCAAGGGCGAGTTTGACCCCGCGGCTGTTGATATCCTTGATTTTATGTTCCAGGCCGTATTTTTGAAGCTTGGATCGATTAGCGCCGAAGGTATTGGTCTCTATCAGTTCGCTTCCGGCTTCAACGTAGGAGCGGTGGATATTCTTTACCATTTCCGGCTCGATAATATTCAAATAGTCATAGTTGCTGGTGACATCTACTCCCTGTTCATAAAGCCGGGTCCCCATGGCCCCGTCACCAAGGACGACGCCTTCAGAGAGTTTTTCCAGAAAAGGTTTCTTGTTGTTCATGACAGCCCCCAACAGAATCTAATAAACAATCCAACCGGATTCTTTCTCCAGATATTTGCATGTGCAAACTTGCCGGAGCGCATACGCATAGAGATATACCAAGGTATTATTCAAATCAACCTTTTTATGTAGTCATATTGAAAGTGTTTATTTTTTGGCCCGTTGCGCGGATGAGCGGGGGCCTGGAGGGGCAATTGTGGCCTGGGCAGAAGTCCGGGGGGGCTGCCTGGAGAAAAAGGGGTAATACCCTTAAAAGAGGATAAAGATCGATCGCATCCTGAATTTGTACCGATGGCCTTCACCGAGCAAGTTGTATCTCACCGTTTTTGTCAATGAGCCCTGCTCCAGATCAATTCACCGTCTTTATACACTTCTTTGATGCGGTGAAAGGGAATTGTAGACCACTCGCCGCGGGAGTCTTGCAGCTGAAAGGAGAAGTGGTTCCCTTCTTCGAAATGTATTTCCTGAAATGGGAC
>CAYSYZ010000072.1:0-10512 GCA_964435205.1 uncultured Desulfovibrionales bacterium | reverse complement strand
TTACAAACTGCCTTAGTAGGGCCGTTTTCCTGGAGTTCGATCTTGAAGGCGGCCTAGAACATAAAGAGCTGCTACCACCCATGGACGTGTGGAAAGAGAGGGCGTTTGAATGCCTGGAGGCGGCGGAAAGAGTTCTCACACGAATGCTCAAAGACTTGGGATCTGCACATGCCTGACGGCCGTCGATTAATTAAAGACTTCCTGCTAGCCGTGACGAGGAAGGTGGCGGAGGCAGGGGAATAGAGCGGATATGAACAACTTCAGCGGAAAAGTGAGTTTCATCTGGTCTGTGGCAGACCTGCTGCGCGGTCCCTATCGCCCTAATCAATATAAAGATGTCATGCTCCCCATGACGGTTCTACGGCGGCTCGACTGCGTTTTGGAACCGACCAAGGACAAGGTGCTCGCAAAACAGAAAGCGCTTTCAGGCGGCAAAGTCAAGAACGTGGACCCCATTCTCTGCCGCGTCACGGGAGTGCCTTTTTACAATACCAGTCGATATTCTTTCGAGAAACTTAAAGGCGATCCAAACAATATCGCCGCCAATCTCACCAGCTACATCAAGGGCTTTTCAACCCGCGCCCGAGAGATCATCGAGAATTTTGGCTTTGAGGAACATATCGGAAAACTCGACAAGGCGGATCGGCTCTACCTTCTGGTATCCAGGTTTTGCGATATTGACCTGCACCCGCAGGAAGTCTCGAACCTTGAGATGGGCTACATTTTCGAGGAACTGATCAGGAGGTTCAACGAGGCGTCGAATGAGGAGGCAGGCGATCACTTCACACCCCGCGAGGTGATTCGCCTGATGGTCAATCTGATTTTCATGCCCGACAGCGATGTGCTCACGACCAAGGGCATCGTCAAAACACTCTATGACCCGGCCTGTGGGACCGGGGGCATGCTGTCCGTTGCCGAGGATTATGTCCGGGAGCTGAATCCCGATGCCCGCCTGGAGGTTTTCGGTCAGGACTATAACGCTCAAGCCTACGCCATATGCGGGTCGGACATGATGATAAAGGGCCAGGACATTGAACATATCGCTTTCGGCGATAGTTTTACTGACGACCATTTTCCTCACGACAAGTTTGATTACATGCTGGCCAATCCCCCCTTCGGCGTGGAATGGAAGCCCGAGGCCGACTTCATCAAGCGGGAGAACGAAGAGCAGGGCTTCGGCGGTCGTTTCGGCGCCGGCTTGCCACGCATAAACGACGGCTCTCTTCTTTTTCTGCAACACATGATCAGCAAGAGGAAGGACCCAAAAGAAGGCGGTACCCGTCTGGCGATCGTCTTCAACGGGTCGCCGCTTTTCACCGGTGCGGCCGGGTCGGGCGAGAGCGAAATTCGCCGCTGGATCATTGAGAATGATTGGCTTGAAGCTATCGTCGCCCTGCCGGACCAGCTCTTCTATAACACCGGCATCTATACTTACCTCTGGATTGTCACCAACCGGAAAGAACCAAGCCGCAGAGGCAAGATTCAACTTGTGGATGGGACCAGCTTCTTCAAGAAGATGCGCAAGTCCCTCGGCAATAAACGTAATGAAGTGTGCGACGACCAGCGCGATGACATTACCCGGCTCTACGGCCAACTCACTGGCGGCGCTCACGTCCGCATTTTCGATAACGCCGACTTCGGCTACCGTCGCATTACGGTCGAGCGTCCTCTTCGGCTCAACTTCGCCGTAGACAATGATCGTATTACACGGCTTGCAGAGACCAAGGCCTTTCTGAACCTGGCTACCAGCAAGAAGCGTAAGGACACAAAGGCGGCCAAGGCTGAGATCGAAGCAGGCCGCAAGCTGCAAGAGGAAATCCTGGCCGCTATCGGGACCCTCGCATCGCTCGGCATTATAAAAGACCGCGATGGGTTCTCTAAACAGATGAAGGCCGCTTTTAAGAAGACCGGGATCAAGGTTCCATCTGCGCTTTTCAAGGCCATCCCTATGGCTCTGGCTGAACGGGACGAGACGGCCGCGGTTTGCACCGACGTCAATGGCAACCCGGAACCTGATCCGGAACTGCGCGACTACGAGAACGTACCGCTCAAGGAGGATGTGGCCGAGTACATGAAGCGCGAGGTTCTGCCGCATGTGCCTGATGCCTGGGTGGACGAGTCCAAGACCAAGATCGGCTACGAGATCAATTTCAACCGCTATTTCTACAGATACACGCCGCCAAGACCGCTGGATGAAATCGAGGCCGACCTTAAAAAGATCGAGAAGGAGATCGAGGACATGCTCGCGGAGGTGACGGAATGAGCACGGCAACCGTCAAGAAATACTTGACAGTTCACCGATGGAGGGACGGCGAATGAGTAGGCAGGTTTTGGGCATGAGTGTTCCAGGACGCCGGAACCGCCGATCCATCCGGTTGAAAGGATACGATTATTCGGAGGCCGGCGCGTATTTCATCACCATCTGTATGCAGAACCGGGAATGCCTGTTCGGCCATATTGCGGACGGGCAAATGATTTTGAACGATACGGGCATGATGATTCAAATCGTGTGGAATGAGATCCCGCCGCATTATCCCGAAATCGAAATTGATGCATTTATTATCATGCCCAACCACATCCACGGAATTATCGTCATCGTAGGGGCGGCCCCCTGTGGCCGCCCTGATCATGGGAACGGTGTAAAAGGGCAACCACAGGGGGTTGCCCGTACGATGTCATTGCCGGATGTCGTTCACCGGTTCAAAACCATGACCACCAAACGATATGCCGACGGCGTCAAAGAATATGGATGGCGGCGGTTTCCCGGAAAATTATGGCAACGCAATTATTACGAACACGTGATTCGCAACGATGGTGAACGGAACCGCATCCGGGAATACATCGCGGGCAACCCGGCGCAATGGGAATCGGATCGGGAAAATCCGGATATGCAAGGCACGGGTGCGATATGCCGTGCCCCTGAATGGGAGGGGCGAAGATGAAACATCGCGCCTATCCCGAATACAAACCGTCAGGTGTCGAATGGTTGGGGGAGGTTCCGGAGCATTGGGAAGCGATGGTTCTCAAGCGCACGTTTTTCATTATGAACGGTTCAACACCGAAAAGTAGTGAACCAGCTTACTGGGACGGGGAAATTCCTTGGGCTACACCAGACGACTTGGGCAATCTTAAGGGCGATACCATCGAGACAACCCGAAGGATGATCACGCAGGAAGGCTATGAGAGTTGCGGTACATCAATGGCGCCTACAGGTAGTCTTGTCCTCTCAACGCGTGCTCCAATAGGCCATTTGGCGATAGCGGGTATTCCCCTGTGTACAAATCAGGGATGCCGTTGCCTCGTCTTTCGTGACACAGACGACCACCGCTTTTACTATTATCAGTTGATTGCAGCAAAAGGAGAACTTGAATCCTGGGGACAGGGATCAACGTTTAAGGAACTCGGTCGAGACAAGCTAGGTGCTGTGCGTCTTATACGTCCTCCTTCACCCGAACAGCGCGCCATCGCCGCCTTCCTCGACCGCGAGACGGCGCGGATCGACGCGCTGATTGAGAAGAAACAGCGACAGATCGAACTCCTGCAGGAGAAGCGATCCGCCCTGATCAGCCACGCCGTCACCAAGGGGCTTGATCCCAATGCGAAGATGAAGGATTCCGGAATTGATTGGTTGGGGGAGATTCCGGTGCATTGGGAAGTGCGCAAGCTGAAATATATCGCGTCGGTGCAGTTCAGCAACGTGGACAAGAACACCATCGAAGGAGAGGAGCCAGTCCGCCTTTGCAACTATGTGGACGTTTACAACAACGACTTCATTACAAACGATTTTGAGTTCATGCAAGCTACCGCCACACGGGCGGAAATCGGCAAGTTTACCGTCAAACACGGGGACGTCATCATCACTAAGGATTCTGAGTCGTGGACCGATATTGCGGTTCCTGCTTATGTGGCTGACCAACTCGAAGGCGTTCTTTGCGGTTATCACCTTTCCCAGATTCGCGCTAATGGCCGGATGCTTGATGGGAAATATCTGTTCAGAGCCTTCGCGTCGAAGGCCATTAACTACCAATTTCAAGTGGCATCTACCGGGATTACCCGTTATGGGCTTGGTAACTACTGGCTTGAGAACGGCCTGTTTGTTCTTCCACCACTCTCTGAGCAGCGCGCCATCGCCGCCTTCCTCGACCGCGAGACCGGGCGGATTGATATGCTGATAAATAAGATACAGATCAGTATTGATACACTCCGCGAATTCCGCACCGCCCTGATCTCTGCCGCTGTCACAGGCAAAATCGACGTTCGCAAGGAGGTTCCTAATGCGCGTTGATGTCAAACCGGAATTATTTTTATGGGCCTGTGAACGTGCCGGACGAAGCATCGATGCGCTGGCGCGAAAGAAGTCCTTCAGCAAGTTGCCCTCCTGGGTAAGCGGCGAGGAGCGCCCGACATTCAAACAACTTGAAAAATTCGCCCGGGCGACCTATACGCCGTTTGGCTATTTTTTCCTTCCGAAACCTCCGGAAGAATCCGTTCCCATTCCCGACCTTCGTACTGTCGGGAATGTTCATATAGGACATCCAAGCCCCGATCTGCTAGATACTATGTACATATGCCAGCAACGGCAAGAGTGGTATCGCGACTTTGCGCGCTCCATGGGGGAAAAACCCCTGCCGTTTGTCGGCTCTGAAGGCCTTGAGAACGATGCGGCTGAAGTCGCCCGGAACATCGGGCAAGCCCTTGGTTTCAATCTCGAAGAACGCCGCAGCATGTCAACGTGGACGGAAGCGTTGCGCCGTTTCATCCAGCAGGCTGATTCCTTCGGCATCATGGTCATGGTGAGCGGCATTGTCGGCAGCAACACGCGACGGCCGCTTGACCCGCAAGAGTTTCGAGGGTTTGCGCTCTCCGACCCGCTTGCGCCGCTGGTTTTTATCAATGGCAAGGATACCAAAGCCGCGCAAATGTTCACGCTGGCCCATGAATTGGCGCACATATGGCTCGGTGAAACGGCGTTGTCTGACGTGGGCCCGGTAACAATGCCGTCCAATAAAGTGGAGGTCTGGTGTAACCAGGTCGCGGCGGAATTGCTTGTTCCCCTTTCCACCTTGCGGGAAGCTTATGAAGGCGGCAATTCGTTGCGGGAAGAATTGGACCGCCTTGCCCGAAGGTTCAAAGTCAGCACACTGGTCATCCTGAGACGGCTTCATGATGCGGGAGAACTTACGCGGGATGTACTTTGGCAGGCATATAACGAGGAACTGGACAGGCTGCGGGCAATGCCGAAAGGAGGCGGGGGCGATTTTTATCTGACGCTTCCGGCCAGGGTCAGCAAGCGATTCGCCCGGGCACTCGTCGTCAGCACGCTTGAGGGGCAGACGCTGCATCGCGATGCTTTCCGCCTCTTGGGTTTTCACAAACACGCAACTTTCCGTGAGCTTGGTTATCAATTGGGGGTGGTGTTCTGATGGCATATCTGCTTGATGCGAATGTATTTATCCAGGCAAAAAATCTTTATTACGGTCTGGATTTCTGTCCGGCGTTCTGGGATTGGCTGATCGCAAACAATCAACAGCAGAAGGTCTTCAGCATCGAGAGGGTCGCTGACGAAATCGAAGCGGGCAACGACGAGCTTGCAAAATGGGCGGACCAGCGAGGGCCGGATTTTTTTCTGAAACCGGATTCCGCTATGTTGTCGGCGTTGGGAAAGGTTAGTGCCTGGGCAACAGAGCAGGGCTATGATCCCGCCGCAGTGAACACTTTCTTCCAGGTGGCTGATTATTATCTAGTGGCTTTTGCGGTGGCGCACAAACATACCATTGTAACCCACGAGATCGCCTCCCCATCTACGAGAAAGATCAAAATCCCCAATGCCTGCATCGGCCTTGAGGTTAAATGTGTCACGCCATATGAAATGCTGCGCCGGGAAAGAGCCCGTTTCATTTTGGGGCCAAGCAGAGGTAGCGCCTGATGCCGGGTCAACATACGGAATACGCATTCGAAACCGCCATAGAACACCACCTGATCACGTCGGGCGGATATGAAAAAGGCGACCGGGACGGGTTCGACACGGAACGTGGCCTGTTCGTTGGCGACGTTATTGCGTTCATCCGAAAAACCCAGCCCAAGGAATGGGAATACCTTGCCAACCTCCAAAAGGAAAAGGCCGAAGAGACCCTGATAGACGACCTGTGTCGTGCGCTCAACTCCGGCCACGAGGGGTGCCTCTCCGTTCTTCGACACGGATTCAAGTGCTTCGGCAAGCTGTTTCGTGTGGCCTACTTCGCACCGGCGAGCGGCATGAACCCAGAAACCCAGAAGCTTTATGCCGCCAACCGGCTTACGATCACCCGCCAGCTCCGCTATTCGGCGAGGCACGGCAATACCCTCGACGTAACGCTTGCGCTCAATGGCATCCCGGTAGCTACTGCCGAGCTCAAAAACCCGATGACCGCGCAGAACTGGCGGCATGCGGTGACGCAGTACAAGAACGACCGCGACCCGTCTGATCTGATATTTCAGTTCAAGAAGCGTTCGCTCGTCCATTTCGCCGTGGACACCGACGAGGTCTACATGACCACTCGCCTTTCGGGCAAGAGCACGCGCTTCCTGCCTTTCAACAGGGGCTGTGGCAGCGGTGCGGGCAATCCGGAAAATCCTGGTGGCTACAAGACCGCCTATCTGTGGAAGGCGGTGCTGGAGCGGCATAGCTTTCTCGACATCCTGGCGAGGTTCATTCATCTCCAGGTCGAGGAAAAACAACTCGGCGGGAAAAAGGTGAAACGGGAGACGATGATCTTTCCGCGCTACCACCAGTTGGATTGTGTGCGGAAACTCGTGGCCGACGCGCGCGAGCGAGGCACCGGAACCAATTACCTCGTCCAACACTCCGCCGGCAGCGGCAAGTCCAACTCCATCGCCTGGCTGGCCCATCGGCTCGCCAGCCTCTACACCGAAAAAGACGAAAAGGTTTTTGACTCGATCATCGTGGTCACCGACCGGGTGGTCCTCGACCAGCAGCTACAGAACACCATCTACCAGTTCGAGCACAGGCAGGGCGTGGTCCGGAAAATCGACATCAACTCGACCCAATTGACCGAGGCCCTCGGCTCCGGGGTGCCCATCGTTATTACCACGCTCCAGAAGTTCCCGTTCGTTACAGAGAAAATAGGCGATTTGCCCAAGCGGCGATACGCGGTGGTTGTTGACGAAGCCCATAGCTCCCAGGGCGGCGAGACGGCCACCGAACTCAAGGGCGTGCTCGCCGGCGCGGCCATCAAGGAAGAGGCCAGGACAAAAGCCGAGGAAGAAGGGTTGCCCGATTATGAAGAGGAAATCCTCAAGACAATGGCCAAACGCGGGCATCAACCCAATATCAGTTTCTTTGCCTTTACCGCGACACCCAAGTACAAAACACTGGAAGTCTTCGGCACTCCGGGAGCGGACGGCAAACCGCAACCCTTCCATCTCTACAGCATGCGGCAGGCCATCGATGAGGACTTCATCCTCGACGTTCTCCAAAACTACACCACGTACAAGACGTATTACCGGCTGATCAAGTCCATAGAGGACGACCCCAAGGTAGATAAGCGGAAGGCCGCCCGGGCGCTGGCACGATTCATGAGCCTGCATCCGCACAACATCGCCCAGAAAACCGAGGTGATGGTCGAGCATTTTCGCCACTTCACCATGCATAAGATCGGCGGAAAGGCCAAGGCTATGGTGGTCACCTCCAGCCGCCTTCACGCAGTCAGATACAAACAGGCGTTCGATAAGTACATTGCGGAGAAAGGCTATACGGGCATTAAGACGCTGGTGGCCTTTTCTGGAACTGTGATCGATCCCGATGCAGCGGGCGTGGAGTACACGGAATCAGGCATGAACGTGGACGCCCAGGGGAAGCGCATCAAGGAAAAAGAATTGCCTGAACGGTTTGGGACAGAGGAGTACCAGGTGTTGCTCGTGGCGGAAAAGTATCAGACCGGGTTCGATCAGCCGCTCCTTCACACCATGTATGTGGACAAGCGGCTTGCAGGAATCCAGGCAGTCCAGACCCTCTCAAGGCTCAACCGCACCCATCAGGGCAAGGAAGACACCTTTGTCTTGGACTTCGTCAATGAGCCGGAAGAAATACTCAAGGCTTTCCAACCGTATTATGAACAGACTTTTATAGGCGAACGCGCCGAGGCCCAGCAGCTCTATGAGCTGCAGGCCAAGCTCGACGGGTACCAGGTCTATTTCAAGGCCGAGGTCGAGGAGTTCTGCAAGGTTTTCTATAAGCCCAAGCCAAACCAGACAACCGCAGACCATGCCCGGATGAATGCTTGCATCGATCCAGCGGTGGGGCGGTACAACAGCCTGAAAGGAGAGGTCCGGGAAGAATTCCGAAAAACCCTTGTCGCCTACCGGAATCTGTATTCCTTCATGTCGCAGATGATACCCTTCCAGGACACGGATCTGGAAAAGCTTTACTCTTACATCCGTTTTCTCCTGACCAAGCTGCCGAGGGGCGACCGGGGCCCGGTTTACAAATTTGATGACGACGTGGCGCTCAAGTTTTACCGATTGCAGAAGATCGGCGAGGGTTCCATCCACATGGAGCCGGGCGCGCGCTATGAGGTATCAGGTCCCACGTCTGTGGGCACTGGCGTCGCTCAAGGTGAGGAGATTGAGCTTTCCAAGCTGATCGACATCCTCAACGAGCGGTTTGGAACGGAGTTTAAGCCTGGGGATCAACTGTTTTTCGAGTCGATACGCGAGGATGCGGTGTCCGACAACAACCTCCGCCAGGCTGCGCTCGCTAACACGATGGAAAACTTCAGTTACGTCTTTCGCAAGGCTTTGGAGGGGCTCTTTATAGATCGAATGGAACAGAACGAAGAAATCACGGCGAAATTCATGAATGAGGATCAGTTCCGCGAGGCTGTCAGCCAGCACCTCCTCAAGGAGGTCTACGAGAAAATCCGGGAGGAGGTCGAAGCTGCAAATGACAAATGACGGAATAGCCAGGGGTTCCAACACGATGCGGCATAACCTTCTGGCTCAGCCCCTGTCGAAACAGCCGAGATTCGGGTTCTGCAACACCATGGACGAATCACTTGACAAAGTGGATATTGAGAGGATACCCGAGGGATAGGGTAAGCTATTAAGGGTAATTATATAATGGTGCGCTGTGAGGAGATGTGCAGGGAGATTCAGGGGAAGTATATCATTCCCGGCGACCATGCCGTGCCGGAGAAGAGGGAGTTGTTTCTTACATCACATAACTCCTTCCTGCCTTCTATCCAATCGCTTGCGCGATATTGGCGGAGTTTATTGCAAGATAACCTGGCGAGACATTGTTGAAAGTCTGCCGTGATCCGCAGATGCTGGGGCGGGTACAGAAGTATCTAACAACTTATACAACAAGATTCGGGGGAGGCCGGAGGTGATTCGATTTTGTGTGCTGGCTAGTGGCAGTAAGGGAAATTGTACATACCTGGAGTCCCACGGGGTTCGCTTCCTGGTCGATGCGGGATTAAGCGCAGCGGAAATCACGAGGCGTCTAAATACTATCGGGGTTTCTCCGGATTCTCTGAGCGGTGTTATAGTAACCCATGAACATAATGATCATACCCGTGGAGTCGGTTCTATCTCTCGCCGTTTTGACCTGCCTGTCTATATGACGTCTGCTACCCATCAGGCCGCGGCTAGGCAGCTTGGTCGAATAAAAGAAGTATGCATCATCCAGAGCGGGCGGTCTTTCAGTATTGATAATATCACCGTTCACCCCTTTTCTATTCCTCACGACGCCGCTGATCCCGTTGGCTTTTGCATCAGTAACGCCCGGGTCAAGGTAGGCATCTCCACGGACCTGGGGATGGTTACGCGCCTTGCTTCTAGTGAGCTCAAGGGATGCCAGGCTGTGGTTATGGAAGCAAATCATGACCCGGAAATGCTGGAACAGGGGCCCTATCCATGGGAACTAAAACAGAGGATAAAAGGGCGGTTGGGGCATTTATCTAACTGCCAGACGTGCCAATTACTGGAAGACATACTTCATCCTGGATTGCAGCACGTAGTCCTTGCTCATCTAAGCCAGGTGAATAATCACCCTGAAAAGGCCTATCGAACAGTTAGAAGCTTCCTTGAGGGGCGTTCTGTAGCAACCGGTCTCTCACTTTCCTGGCAGCATCGAGTAGGAAAGCTGATAGAAATAACCTAAACGTGGATTTTTTACACTTCCTTTAACCTTTTTAACCCGGAAATTTTCTGGTTATAGAGCTCAATAACGTCCCTTCGGCTCAGCATGCCGATTAGCTCCTGTGGATTTTCTTCTTCTACCACCGGCAGCATATCGATGTTCTTCACCGTAAATTTCTTGAGTACTGTGTTCAGGTCTTCAGAAAAACGTGTGGTTATAATCTCTGACCAAGCGATGTCTTTCATGACAACCAGATCATCGAGATCGTGATCGAAAAGATGATGTCGGATATCGTTAACGGAGAAAATACCAATTAACTTGTTCTGGTTGCTTACTACCGGGAAGTAGTGCTGCTCTGCATGAGAAAATGTATA
>CAYSYZ010000071.1:0-10580 GCA_964435205.1 uncultured Desulfovibrionales bacterium | reverse complement strand
TCATCTCATGGGTTAGCGCTTTCACTTTTCAGGTTTTTGTATTACACTAATTAAAATTTACACTGTATGTCGTCATGTCCAGAGGGGAGTCTATGAATCGTACACCAATTACCAGAGAAGGTTACGAACACCTACGACGCCAGTTAGAAAAACTAGAAAAAACCGAAAGACCTGCGGTGGTGAAGGCCATTGAAGAGGCACGCTCGCACGGAGACCTTTCTGAAAATGCCGAATATGCGGCAGCCAAGGAAAGGCAATCTCTGATCGAAGGCAAGATACAAAATTTGCATTATAAGCTTTCTACCTCAGAAATCGTCGACTGTAACAACCTGGCTTGTGACCGGGCTATTTTTGGAGCCATAGTGGCCTTGACAGACCTGGAATCCGGAGAAGCGGTAAAGTATCAGCTGGTTGGACCACACGAATCGGACGTCTCCAATGGGCGTATTTCAGTCGTTGCCCCGCTCGGGCGGGCACTTATCGGTAAGGAAGTAGGCGACGAAGTTCAGGTAAAGACTCCCGGGGGCCTTCGTACGTTCGAAATTACCGCCATCATGGCGGACTGGCCACCCTCGTGAAAAGGTACATGAAACCTTATAAGAAAATACTTTTCGGAACCGACTTCTCCAGAAATGCTGATGCCGCGTTCGAGCATGCTACAGACCTGGCCGCCAAATACAACGCCAAGCTAGTTATCGCGCATGTAATCAATGTAGCCCCGATGACTGCATATGAATCCTATACGCCAGTAATTGACTTCTCTGAGTTCAGCCGGAGCATGGATGACCGGATACAAAGAAACTACGTTTCACGTGTTCCTGCATCAATCAGTACCGAAACGAAAGTCATTTCTGGCTACCCGGCCGCTGAACTGGTTTCTTTTGCCGATCAGGAAGGTATCGATCTTATTGTGATCGGGGCACATGGCGAGACGAGTCTGGCCTATGCGCTCTTCGGCAGTGTTGCTGATCGGGTAGTACGCAAGGCCAAATGCTCTGTGCTTATTGTCCGATTGCCTTCCGGCACCCCTAATCAAGAATAAAAAAACACCCAGACCAACAGTAATTAGCCCGGCTGATACGGTAACGGCAGATATGCTGGCTTGAACGCCGCTGCATTGAGCTAGGCTGCCCGAGAGCAAGCTCCCTACCGGCATCATTCCCAAAAACATTCGCAGGGCCCAGAAGATCTTTTTTCACCGAATGAGGCATTGCCGAATAAAATCCTTGTCTTTACATTCCTTACCCTTTTACGGTAGAATCACTCCATCGCATATTAGACGAAAAACAGTTCCTGGGAAATAGTTTTTCTTTCCCGGCGGGGTTGTATCTAACCGGCCGCTCCAGACAGGAAAAAGCGGATAGGTAACCATGAATAAAAAATACAGGATCGAAAAAGATCCCCTGGGCGAGAAAAGGGTTCCGGAAGATGCTTACTATGGGGTGCAGACACAACGGGCTAAAGAAAACTTTCCCATAAGTGGGATTACCCTGCATCCTTTCATGATTGAGGCCACCGTACTGATTAAGCTGGCCGCGGCCGAAACCAACATGGAACTGGGCGGGCTTAAACCGGAAATCGCACGGGCGATCGTTCAAGCCGCACGCGAAGTGCTGAAGGGAAAAATCACAGGACAGTTTGTTGTCGACGTCTATCAAGCCGGTGCCGGAACCTCACACAACATGAATGTAAACGAGGTCCTGGCCAACCGGGCCATAGAGATCCTTGGCCAAAAACGGGGGGATTACACCGTGGTTCACCCCAATGACCATGTAAATATGGGGCAGTCGACCAATGACGTATTCCCCACCGCCATGAAACTTGCCACCTTAAAGGCTATAGAAGACCTCTATCCGATCGGTGTAATTTTCTCAAAAGCTCTAAAACTCAAAGGAAAGGATTTTTCCTCGATCCTTAAGGCCGGACGTACCCACCTTCAGGATGCTGTCCCGATGCGGCTGGGCAGTGAATTGCATGCTTATGGCCGGGCTGTGGAAGACGATTTCAAGCGGCTACGCCAGGCCACTAATGAACTTAGATTTCTGGGCATAGGCGCCACCGCCGTAGGCACCGGCACTAATACCCTGCCCGGCTATCGGGAAACGATGGTAAAAAAACTCTCGGCCTTTACCGGCTTTGACCTAAGACCAAAAACAGACCTGTTCGAAGCCACCCAGAACATGAATGTCTTTGCCTCAATCGCTTCCCAATTAAAACTCATTGCACTTAACGTCAATCGCATCGCTAACGATCTCCGGCTTCTCAGCTCCGGACCCCGCACCGGTCTGGCAGAGATTACACTACCGGCGGTCCAGCCCGGGTCATCGATAATGCCCGGCAAGGTTAACCCGGTGATCGCTGAAATGATGAATATGGTCTGTTTCCAGGTGATCGGTAACGAAGCAACCGTGGCTATGGCGGTCCAGGCCGGCCAACTGGAGCTAAACGTCATGATGCCCGTTATTATTCACAACATATTAGCAGCCGTAGAAATCTTAAAAAATGGACTCTTCATCTTTACCGAACGCTGCATAAAAGGAATAACCGCTAATGCCGAAAGATGTCGCCACTACCTAGAAATGAGTACGGCCTTGGCCACGCTTTTAAATCCATACATAGGCTATGAAAGAGCCGCTGCTATAGCCAGGGAAGCCTTCGCCAAGAACGTACCGATAAAAGACCTGGTAAAAGAGAAAGGTCTTCTGAAAGATGAAGAACTTGAGAAAATTTTCAGCTCAGTGCCGGCCTAAACATCGTCCTTAATTTTTGGATTTCAATACCAGCTGACTTCTCACTTCCCGGACGCCCTTCACACTTCTGGCCAGCTGGATGGCATGGTCAATTTGACTCTTATCATCCAAAAACCCACTTAAAATAACGACTCCCCGGAAGGTCTCCACGCTGATGGCAAAGGATTTGAGGACCGAATCTTTTGCCAGCATGGCCTTGACCTTGGCCGTGATGATCGAATCGTCCAAAAATTCTCCCGTACTTTCTCGTGTCGACGTGGCAGCACACCCCATAGCCACTGTAAATGCAATCAATAAGAACAGTAGAGATATCTTCTTGCGCAGCGACATTTCAAACAACCTCCTTCTCCCCTGGTTACAAAGGGGCAATTGTAAGCAGCTTGTCTCCCACCTGTACCGCCTGCCCCAATTTAACAAAAATCTGGTCTATCTTCCCATCGAGTTGAGATTCGATGGGATTTTGCATTTTCATAGCCTCCAGAATGATGATAACGTCTCCTTTCTTGACCTCTTGACCGGCCTTGACCGGTATCTGGCACACATTGCCAGCAAAAGAAGCCCGAATGTCCCCCACTTTAGCCAGCGCGGCAATCTCTTCCTTACTTAACTTCATGGTTCGTTCTACCCCGGCTTTTTTCTCCTCCTCAAGCAGGAAAACTTCCGAGTGATGATCTACAAAAAGATAGAGGGTTTGTTTACCGTTTTCGGAGCGGTAAGATGGCCCAATTTCGATAACGTGAGATTTACCTGTATAGTCCACGAAATCAAGATGTTCACCCAGGTTAAAACTACCTTTTCGGAACCAGATTTGTGGTGAAAGAACGTAGGTCTTGCCATATTCTTCTTCGAATTTGAAGAAATCGACGGCGTCGTTTGGGTGCTGTAGATAGAGGACCAACTCCTCCCGGGTAACCGGTCGGCCAATTCGTTCTACAAGAGTAGCTTCCTCTTTTTCAAGGTCCATGTCTTCTATCTTTGCCAAACCACCCTGCTCCTCGAGGATCCTTTTCCAGTCCGGTCCGAAGGCTTTTTCATAAATCTCATCTGAAGGTCGATAAAATGGGAATGGTCCATACTTGCCTAAAAGAAGACTTTTTAGGTCGCCGCTTGGGTTCTCGTAACGCCCGTCAGAGAGTACGTTGTTGACAGCGGTCGTCCACAGAATCTGAGAACCCGGCGTAACGCTCCACCAGTTACCCAGCTCAATTTGAACCCGCGGCAATTCCTCGCGCAAAATCTTAGGCATGAGATGGAGGAACCCCCCTTTGACCGCCTGTTCAAAGCTGCTCCCGGTCGCCCCACCGGGCAGCTTATGAATCTGTACGGTCGGGTCAAACCCTTTGAACTGCGACTCAAACTCGGCATAGGCCGCCCGCTCCGGCCGAAGGACTTCTGAAGTCTCGATGACCGCATCAATGTCTGTTCCTTCCGCCCTTATGCCGTAGCCGTCCATGGTCTGGATAACGCTCAAAATCGGCGGCGGGCCATAAAAGGCCGTAAAAGCCTGGTCTGCGGCGTCGGCTATCTTGGCACCAGAAAGGATGGCCGCGGCAATTCGAGCCACGTCATTCCCGTCTGTATTATGTCCATGGTAATGGATCAATAAATCCGGGAACTTCTGTTTAATGGCCGCTACCAGGTCCGCTATGCGTCTGGGAGTGCCAAGACCTCCGTGATTTTTGATACACAGAATAATGTCCTCACCGGTAACGTCCAGTATCTCCTGTACCTTGCTTACATAAAATTCATCCGTGTGCTCAGGTCCGGTAGAAAAACAAATGGAGGGCTCCAGGACTTTCCCGGCCGCTTTGACCTCTTCAAATACCGGTATCATGTTCGGAATATGGTTCAAAAAGTCAAAGACTCGCCACACCTCTACGTACTTGGCAAATTCCCTTACCGTTAGTCGAATGGCATTCTCCGGGTACGGACGGTATCCAAAGAGATTGACACCCCGGCACAGGGTCTGAAAGAGAGTATTCGGCATTTCACGTCTGAGGATCTCCAGCTTAAGAAAAGGGTTCACCTGCTTGCGTAGCATATCCACATGCACTGAAGCCCCGCCTGTAATCTCTAAAGAAAAATATCCCGCTGCATCCCGGGCCTTCGCCGCCAGCAGGTCCGTATGGAGTAATATGCGGTTTTTGTAGTCTGATTGCGACAGATCCCGCGCCGTATTGGTGATAAAATACCCTTTCGCCTGCTTTAAGTTCCTGAGGATATCCTCGGTATCCATCCCCGGCCTGATAAGTTCCATTTATGCCCTTTCTCCCATCTCTAAATAGCAAAGGGGTTGAAACCCTTATGATGTATATGCGCAACAAGTTTAGCTATTTTGGCCACCTCGCGCCCCTCATCTTTATACTCCAGGAGTTGCGCGTGCGTGTCAAGGTAGTTTGTGTTAAACAAGCCGTTTTGGAAATCGGGCTCGTTGACAATGTTGAGATAAAACGGAATGGTGGTCCGGGGACCCATGATAACAAATCCCCTCAGGGCACGGCGCATTCGCTCCACGGCTTCCAGCCAGGTAAAGCCATGCACAGTGATTTTCACCAAAAGCGAATCGTAGGCCTGGGGGATAACATAGCCCTGATAGGCAATACCATCCAGCCTTATACCCGCTCCACCAGGAGAATTGTAAACGGTTATGGTCTTACCCCCTTCCGGTAAAAAGTTATTCTTGGGATCTTCAGCGTTAATACGCATTTCAATGGCATGCCCCCGGATATAGACATCTCCCTGGGAAAATTTGAGCTTTTCCCCTGCAGCAATATCGATTTGGGCCCGAACGATGTCTATGCCGGTGACCATTTCCGTAACCGTGTGTTCAACCTGGAGGCGGGTATTCATCTCCAAAAAGTAAAACTGCGCGTTCTCATCAACCAGAAACTCCACGGTACCCGCATTTACATAATTGGCCTCTTGTGCCACTTTGATGGCCGCAGTGCAAATATCGTTCAACAGTTTCTCATCAGTAAGGAGCGCCGGGGCTATCTCGACCAGTTTTTGGTTGCGCCGCTGAATGGAGCAGTCCCGCGTACCCATATGAATGATGTTGCCGAAGTTATCCGCCAATACCTGAACTTCAACATGTTTCGGATTCCACAGGCATTTTTCCAGATAAACGCGGTCATCACCGAAAGCCGCCTTGGCCTCGGCCCTAGCCATCGGAATCTGATTGATCATCTCCTTTGCGTCGTTTATTTTACGAATCCCCCGGCCACCACCACCAGCCGTAGCCTTAAGCATTACTGGAAAGCCGTATTCTTTGGCAAAAGACAACGCACTTTCCTCCCCTTCCTTTCCTTTGGAAAGGTTTTCGCTACCTGGAATGGTCGGCACACCGGCACTTTCTGCGATGGTGCGGGCAATGACTTTATTCCCTAAGGCGTGAATTACCTTTGCCGGTGGACCAATAAAAATAAGACCGGAATCTTCGCAAGCCTTGGGAAAATCAGGATTTTCCGCCAGAAACCCATAGCCGGGATGGATGGCATCTGCTCCCGCCTTACGGGCGGCCCAGATCATCTTGTCGATGTTTAAGTAGTCCTTGCGCGGCCCTTCACCGATCCAGATGGCCTCGTCAGCGGTGCGGATATGGCGGGCCTCTTTATCCGGTGTTTCATATACACCGACACCTACCGATCCCTGCTCCTGCACTGCACGTATGATGCGTAGTGCAATCTCTCCCCGGTTGGCAATCAAAATCTTTTTCACTTAATCAAACCACCTTCCTTAGACTGTTGCGTAACGAATTTCTATATCACACTTTCCACAGAAAGGAAACGGAAAACGCCACAAAAAGTACTATAGATTCCAGGTGGATACAATATGATCATCTAAATAGGGTCGACCAACGGCCTGAGAACCCGCCAGACCACGAAAAACACATTGGTGCGAAATCAAAAGTAAAACGTCATTTTCCAGAGATAAAGAGCCCTAAATCAGCTATTATTTTAACATATTGCCATTTTTCGGCCATAAGCTGCTAAAAAGGAAATTGCATTTCAGCGGACAGCAGTTAATTATTAGCACTCGCTTGAGGTGAGTGCTAATAAACAACCGGGGCTTTAACCCGATCTGCATAAGGAGGTGATGAGGTAACACTCTAACCTAATCCAGGACGCTGAACATGTAAGGTCTCATAATTCCAAATCAAAGAGAAAAAGGAGGATAGATATGAAGATCAGACCATTACAGGACAGAATTGTAGTCAAACGTTTGGAGGAAGAAGAGAAAACCAAGGGCGGGATAATCATCCCGGACACAGCGAAGGAAAAGCCCATCGAGGGCAAGGTAATAGCCGTTGGTAATGGTAAATTATTGGAAAACGGCACCAGAGTCCCACTCGAGGTAAAAGTCGGAGACCGGATCTTATTCGGTAAGTATGCAGGTACGGAAGTGAAAATCGGTGGTGAAGATCACCTCATCATGCGTGAAGATGATGTTCTAGGCATTATAGAAAAGTAGGATATGTTCCATTAAGCAAATTTTAACGATAATAGCAAACCAAGGAGGTTATTATGCCAGCAAAAGAGATAAAGTATAACATGAAGGCTAGAGAGGCCATACTAAAAGGCGTGAATGCTCTAGCTGACGTGGTAAAGGTGACCCTGGGACCAAAGGGACGCAATGTGGTCATAGATAAAAGTTTTGGTTCTCCCACGATCACCAAGGATGGCGTGACGGTAGCCAAAGAAATCGAACTCGCAGATAGATTTGAGAACATGGGTGCCCAGATGGTTAAGGAGGTTGCCTCCAAGACCAGTGATGTGGCCGGCGATGGTACGACAACAGCTACCATATTAGCCCAAGCCATTTACGCTGAAGGCTCAAAGCTGGTAGCTGCCGGCAACAACCCAATGGCTATTAAGCGTGGTATCGATAAGGCGGTCGAAGTCGTGGTTGAAGAGCTCAAAAAAATCAGCAAGCCAACCAAGGATCAGAAGGAAATCGCACAGGTCGGAACAATTTCTGCCAACAATGATCCGACCATCGGCAATATCATAGCTGATGCCATGGAGAAAGTGGGGAAAGAAGGTGTAATAACGGTCGAAGAAGCCAAAAGCATGGAGACCACCCTTGATGTGGTCGAAGGTATGCAGTTTGATCGCGGCTATGTTTCCCCTTACTTTGTAACCGACCCAGAAAAGATGGAGGCCGTTTTATCCGATCCCTACATCCTGCTCAATGAGAAGAAAATCAGCAACATGAAAGACCTACTGCCCGTCCTGGAGCAAATAGCCAAGATGGGCAGACCCCTCCTCATCATAGCCGAGGACGTCGAAGGCGAGGCCCTGGCTACCCTGGTCGTAAACAAACTGCGCGGGACCCTGCAGTGCGCTGCGGTTAAGGCCCCTGGCTTTGGCGACAGAAGAAAGGCCATGCTGGAAGATATCGGCATTCTCACCGGTGGGCAGGTTGTTTCTGAGGACCTCGGCATCAAACTGGAAAATATTACCCTGAAGGACCTCGGAACAGCCAAACGCATCGCTATAGACAAGGACAATACGACCATAGTTGATGGCGGCGGTGAGCGTGCGAAATTAGAAGGACGGGTAAAACAGATTCGCACCCAGATTGAAGAAACCACATCCGACTATGATCGCGAAAAGTTGCAGGAGCGTCTGGCCAAACTAATCGGTGGGGTAGCGGTAATAAATGTAGGTGCGGCTACTGAAACCGAAATGAAAGAAAAGAAGGCCCGCGTGGAAGATGCCCTGAATGCTACCCGCGCTGCCGTAGAGGAAGGCATAGTGCCTGGCGGCGGGGTGGCCTTTATCCGCTGCGTATCGGCCCTGGATAAGCTGAAGCTCCACGGTGATGAGCAACTCGGCGTTAAGCTTATAAAACGCGCCCTCGAGGAACCGATTCGGCAGATCGCCAATAATGCCGGTCACGAGGGTTCAGTAGTTGTCGAACACGTTAAGAAAGAAAAGAATGCCATGGGGTTCAATGCGGAAACCGCTACGTATGAAGACCTTATAGAGGCTGGTGTCATCGACCCAACCAAGGTGACACGTTTTGCCCTGCAGAACGCAGCCAGCGTAGCCGGTCTCCTGCTTACCACCGAGGCCATGGTTGCGGAAAAACCAGAGGAAAAGGAATCCAAAATGCCGCCCATGCCTCCGGGTGGTGGAATGTACTAAAAAATAAAGTTACACATTTACAAAAAAGCCCCGGCCATGCCAGCCATGGTCGGGGCTTTCTATTTTAAAAAGCCTCCCTGCAATCCAGCCACGGCGCAGCATTCCTTCTTTTGCTTTTCTTAACCCGGAAGTTATGTTAGATTACTAAAATTAATGGTAAACTCCAATTTCTGAGGCCCATTATGGATCCAAAACTCTTTGCCAGCACTTTTGTGGCCATTTTTCTGGCCGAATTAGGCGATAAGACCCAACTGGCAACCTTTTCCCTGGCCGCTTCCAGCGGGAAGCGCTGGACCATTTTTCTCGGAGCTTCCCTGGCCCTCACTCTATCTACCCTGCTAGGGATAATGGCCGGCGGACTAGTCATGAAAAGCATTCCCCCAGAGTACATCCGAATAGCTGCAGGCATCATGTTTACCATAATAGGTATGGCCATGATCGCGGGAAAATTCTAGCATGGGATCAAACGACGAGAAGGCTACCATTACTCCTAAAGAAAAAAGGGTAATCCAGGCCCTCCAAGGAGGACTCCCCTTGGCGGAAAGGCCCTTTCAGGCCCTCGCCGAGAAGGCCGGTCTGCCCGAAGAAGAATTTTTGGCCTCGGTACGATACCTTTGCAAGGAAGGGTATGTACGCCGCTTTGGAGCTACCCTGCAGCATCAGCTCTCCGGATACCCGGCTAACGCTATGGTTGCCTGGCGGGTAGAAAAAGAAAAAATAGAGAAGGTAGGCCGGCTCATGGCCTCGTTTAAGAACGTAACCCATTGCTATCAGCGCAAGACCGCACCGGAGTGGCCCTATAATGTCTATACTATGGTTCATGGTAGAACCGACGCCGAATGTCAGGCGCTGGTAGAGCAAATAGCAAAGAATACCGGCGTAACCGACTATCAGGTCCTCTTCAGTGAAAAGGAACTAAAAAGATCTACCATCAAGTACTTCCGGGAGGTCCCGGGGTGAAAAAAGACCATTCCAAGACCTACTTCGCAAAAGCCAAAGCCATTATTCCGGGCGGCGTAAACAGCCCCGTTCGCGCCTGCCGTTCAGTCGGATGCGATCCTCTTTTCATAGCCAGAGCGTCCGGCTCCAAGATCTATGACGTCGATGACAACGTATTCACCGACTATGTGGGATCCTGGGGCCCCATGATCCTCGGACATGGCCACCCGGAAGTCCTTGCCGCCCTGAGAAAAGCGCTCGAAAATGGGACGAGCTTTGGTGCGCCAACCCCCCTCGAAATAGAACTGGCCGCGATACTCATACAAGCCGTGCCATCACTGGAAATGGTCCGACTGACCAGTTCCGGCACCGAGGCCACTATGAGTGCTATCCGTCTGGCCAGGGCCTACACCGGACGCAAAAAGATCATCAAGTGTGACGGTTGCTATCATGGGCATGGCGACGCATTTCTCGTGAAAGCCGGTTCTGGTGTGGCTACTCTGGGCATACCGGGCAGTCCGGGCATACCAGAAGAGATTGCCCACTACACCATATCTATCCCGTACAATGATGCTGAGGCGCTGGCCAGAATCCTGGAAAAGGAAGGTCAAGATATTGCCTGCTTTATCATCGAACCGGTGCCAGGCAACATGGGAGTTGTACTGCCCCGCGAAGGATACCTTAAGACGATAAGGGAACTCACACAGGCACACGGCGTCTTGCTTATCTTTGACGAGGTAAT
>CAYSYZ010000070.1:0-10672 GCA_964435205.1 uncultured Desulfovibrionales bacterium | reverse complement strand
ATATAAGGTAAGCGCAATAAATATTTAAAGGTAACATGGAATCAACGAGCGAAAGAGATTTGCGCAGCCTCGAAAAACAGCTTTCTTACACCTTTAGTGACGGGCAACTCCTGGAACAGGCCTTAGTACACCGTTCATATAGCCATGAACAGGCATCAAAGCCGCTCAATAACGAATGTCTCGAATTTCTTGGGGATGCGGTACTGGGATTAGCCGTCAGTCACCTCCTTTTTGCCGAGTACCCAGGGTACGAAGAGGGCATCTTATCTCAGTTAAAGGCCAACCTGGTCAGTGAAAATAGTCTATCCCAAATAGCAAAGAAACTAAACCTGGGTAAGTTTCTGCTCTTGGGAAAGGGTGAAGAATTATCTGGAGGCCGGTCAAAGGCTTCCATCCTAGCTAATACCTATGAGGCGCTTCTTGCTGCTATCTATCTTGACGGTGGGCTGGAACGAGTCCATAATCTGCTAAAAGAACATTTTCAGTCACTTCTGCCCGAATCAATCAGCAGGGAATCGCTCCTGGATTTCAAAAGCCGGTTACAAGAATACACTCAGGAGGAACTCAAGACGATACCTGAATACGTCCTATTAAAAGAATCAGGCCCTGAACATCATAAAAAATTCACCATAGGTATTAAACTTAACGGGAAACTGTCCGCCCGTGGGACCGGTAAAAGTAAAAAAGCGGCTGAGCAAAAGGCCGCCCAAAACGCCCTGAAAAAACTTCTGGCTATAAGAACTAAATGAACCCTTACATTATACCTGTCTTTATTCCCCATCAGGGATGTCCCCAAAAGTGCATTTTCTGCAATCAGGCCAACATAACCGGCCGCGATATCGCCCCAATAACCCCAGAATGGGTGTCATCTAGTATTAAACAAGGGCTAAGCCTAAAGAGAAAAGTCCAACGGGCAGAAACACAGGTGGCCTTTTATGGAGGAACGTTCACCGGTCTCGATAACGCTCTCCAGGAAAAAATCCTTTCTGCCGTCTTGCCTTTTTGGGAAGGAAAGGAAATCCATTCAATTCGTATTTCCACCAGACCTGACTATATAGATTTCGAAAAGATTGCCCTGCTCAGGAGATATCCAGTAAAAACAGTAGAGTTGGGCATCCAATCTATGAGTGACACTGTTTTGGCAAAAACTCGACGCGGGCATAGTTCTAATGATAACCTCCAAGCCATTCGGATGCTAAAGGAAGCGGGGTTTCAAGTCGGCGCACAGATCATGATTGGTTTACCCGGTGAAGACAACAAGGGAATCCTTGCCACCCTTGAGTCACTTTTTGCATGTAAGCCAGAATTTATGCGGATCTATCCTACCCTTGTGTTAAAGGAAACACTTCTGGCCGATCTTTACCGGAAGGGATCTTACCATCCACTTACGCTTCAGGAGGCTGTAGAAATATGCCGGAACGTATTCATACTTTGCCGGGAAAGTGGTGTCACCGTTATCCGCATGGGTCTACAGGCAGACGCCAGTCTGGAAAAGAGCATTATCTCAGGGCCTTATCATCCAGCATTCGGCCAGATAGTCATGGCGGAGGTCCTCAGGAATGAAATAATGAAAAGACTAGAACCCTTTCTGGGTGCAGATGAAGTCCAGATAAGAGTTGGGTCGCGCGCTGTCTCCCTGCTGACCGGGTTCAAGAAGCGCGTCCTTAATGAGCTACAGGAAAAAAGCAGGATACAATCGTTAAAAGTCTTAATTGATCATAGCCTTGGCTGGGAAGAATTTAGTGTCACAGGAACCTAGTAATTTCAAGTCCGGATATGTTGCTATTATCGGTGTCCCTAACGTCGGCAAGTCTACTCTCCTTAACCGGTTTCTAGGGCAGAAGACAGCCATAGTTTCTCGTCGACCGCAGACCACGCGGAACAGAATATTAGGGATCCTAACTGAGCCGGGGTATCAGCTCATCCTCCTCGATACGCCTGGTATCCATAAGACCCGAAAAGCCCTTGGACAATTCATGGTCAGGGTAGCTATAAATACCCTGCGTGAAGTTGATGTTATCATTCTAACCGTAGATGCAAACCCTTCTCCGGCTGACAGCGATACAGCACTAGTTCTCGAAAATCTGCATGGTCTTTCCACCCCTGTTATTCTGGCCATTAACAAGATAGACCTGGTAAAGAAGGGAGACCTTTTGCCCTTAATCGCACACTATAAGGATCTCTATGACTTTAGAAGCATAGTTCCCATATCTGCCTTGACCGGTGAAGGGGTTGACCTGCTATTAACGGAAATACTTAGATTTATACCTGCAGGAACTCCCTATTATCCCTCAGATATGATCACCGATCAGCCGGAGAGATTCGTGTCCGCCGAAATTATTCGCGAAAAGATATTCCAGTCAACAGGCCAAGAAATTCCTTATGCCACCGCGGTTATCATCGACGAATTCAAGGAAAACATCGAAAAACAAATTATATCTATCTCCGCTACAATCTATGTCGAAAAAAACTCACAAAAAGCCATCGTCATCGGAAAGGGTGGCAGCCTGCTCAAAAAAATTGGCGAAGCCGCCCGCAAAGATATAGAGCTTTTGGTCGGCACAAAGGTCTTCCTAAGGCTGTGGGTCAAAGTCCGTAAAGGCTGGACCAAAAGCCCAGAGATAATCAAACAACTAGGATACTTTCAACAATGAACGCTATCATCCTGGCCGGCGGAAAAAGCGAGCGGATGAAAAAAAATAAGGCTATGGTCATCCTTGACGGCAAACCCATCATATCTCATGTCTGTGAAATCCTGAGGGATACGTTCGACGATTTGCTCATTGTAACCAACAATCCCTGTGATTATGCCTTTCTTGGTATTAGAATGGTAACCGATCTCATAAAGGAAAAAGGCTCTTTGGGAGGACTTTATACCGGTCTATTCTATGCCACTTCCCCCCATGCCCTTGTCGTAGCCTGTGACATGCCCTTTTTAAAAAAAGAAGTCCTCGAGTACATCATAAAACAGGTGAGGCCGTGCTGGGATGTGGTTGTGCCACGCATTTCTGGCCGATTCGAACCACTCCATGCGGTGTACTCCAGGGGATGTCTGAAATACATTTATCAAAATATTATGGCGAATGAACTCAAGATCACCGGCTTTTACGATCGGGTTAGAGTGAAGGCCGTTGACGAAGTTGAATTATCAATAATCGACCCAGAAATGGAGTCCTGCGTCAACATCAACACCCCCGAAGACTTAATAAAGGCCCGGACACTTTACGAATAGATTGTTCAAAAAAATACATGGCCGGCAAGTCTGCCGTGTCCTTTATGACACACGCATCGGTCAGCAGTTTATAACTTGCGGAGGCTGTCGGGGAATTACGCGGAAAAGCGATTACATAACGACTTGAAATGGTTGGATATTTTTTTTGACGGAGCCTAACCGGCAAGCCTCCCTATCGTAGGCACAAGTATTGCATACCTGGGCAACAACTTCTTTCTTAGAAAGGGATTATTTTGCTATCATATCAACATACCATAGCCAGCGAGGTCCGATGTGCAGGAATTGGCCTGCATAACGGATTAGAGGTAAATTTAACCATTAAGCCAGCTCCGGTTAATACCGGAATTATCTTCATAAGGACTGATCTACCTGGAGAGCCATCTGTTCCCGGTCATTATAACTATATAAAAGATACGACCCTGGCTACAACACTGGGGGCAGGAACTGCAAGCGTATCTACTGTTGAACACCTTATGGCCGCTTTTATGGGTATGGGAATAGATAATGCCTACGTCGAGATGAACGGCCCCGAAGTACCAAGCCTCGACGGTAGCGCTGAGCCCTTTGTTTTCATGCTGAAAAAGGCCAGGCCGGTCACCCAGAAGGAAAAAAGGATGTATATCAAGATACTGAAGCCTATTCAGGTCCGCTGTGAAGGCAAGACGCTATCCATATATCCAGACAATTGTCTGAAGATTACGTACAGCATCGATTTTGACCATCCTCTAATAAAGCAGCAAAATTACAGCATGACCTTATCCGAAGAGCAATTCTGCCGGGAAATTTCGAACGCGAGAACCTTTGGCTTCCTGTGTGAGGTCCAAAATCTCAAGAAAAATGGCTTTGCTTTAGGAGGCTCTCTCGATAATGCTATCGTCGTTGACGACCGTACTATCCTCAACGAAGGTGGTCTGAGATTTGAGGATGAATTTGTCCGCCACAAGATTCTGGACCTACTGGGAGACCTAGCACTCCTGGGTAAGCCAGTGCTGGGGCACATCGTAGCCCACAAGTCAGGACATACGCTGCACCATCGACTGCTCCAAAAAATGGCCATTCAAACGGAACGCTGGGTTGTATACGATAAGATACCTGAGCAGCATGCCCTGCAACAAGCTGCCATCGGTTACGTTAACGTAGCAACCTCTGCCGCGCAACTCTAGCCGGTTTGACTAAGCACCATTAGACAAAGGCCTTGCGTAATGCATGCGCCCACTAAGTGGAGGTAGTTTTTAGTTGACAAATCCTTCACTTACTCTTTAATTAGTGACCAGCGCAGAAGGCGGAAAGGTATAGATATGATTAAAATGGATTTCGCCAAGGGCGGGGGGTTACTGCCAGCTATCACACAGGATTACAGGACTGGCGAGGTACTGATGCTCGCCTACATGAATGAAGAGGCCTGGCAAAAAACTGTGGAGACCGGAAAGGTGCATTACTTCAGTCGCACCCGCCAGGAGCTGTGGCTCAAAGGCAAAACGTCTGGCCATGTACAGATAGTAAAAGGCATATACATCGATTGTGACGATGACACCATACTGGTCAAGGTAGATCAGGTTGGTGGAGCAGCCTGCCATACCGGGTACAGAAGCTGCTTTTACCGGAAAATAGAGGGCAAAGAAATCAAAGTAGTTGGTAAAAAGATATTTGACCCTGAGGAGGTTTATAAGTCTTGAAAAAAGTGAGGCTTGGCATACCCAAGGGCAGCCTGGAAAAGGCCACCATTGAGCTCTTCGCAAGATCTGGATGGCAGATCTCGCTTAATTCCCGGAGCTATTTCCCGGAAATAGATGATGAAGACATTGAATGTCACATCTGCCGGGCGCAGGAAATGTCCCGGTATGTGGAGAATGGCACCTTGGACGCCGGACTCACCGGCAAAGACTGGATACTGGAAAACGACTCCCAGGTTCAGGTTGTAGATGACCTCATCTACTCCAAGGTGAGCAAACGCCCCACGCGTTGGGTCCTGGCAGCGCCGGAAAATTCCCCCATCCGGAAGCTGGAAGACCTGGCGGGCAAGAAAATAGCGACGGAATTAGTCAACTTCACAAAGCGTTATTTTGCTGAAATGAATATACCGGTCGAGGTCGAGTTTTCCTGGGGAGCCACTGAGGCCAAGGTAGTATCGGGATTAGCCGATGCTATTGTGGAGGTTACCGAGACTGGCAGCACCATAAGGGCACATGGCCTCCGCATCATCCAGGAGCTCATGCAGTCCAATACGCAGCTTATCGCCAATTGCAAATCCTGGACCGATCCGTGGAAAAAGGAAAAAATCCAGCAAATTGCCCTGTTACTAAAGGGCGCTTTACGGGCCTATAAAATGGTCGGCCTCAAGATGAATACCCCCGAAGAAAAACTGGAGGGCGTTATTAAGCTGCTCCCAAGTCTCAACGCGCCGACTGTTGCCCATCTTTACCAGTCAAAATGGTATTCAGTGGAGACCGTGGTGGAGGAAAAAGAGGTCAGGGATCTCATTCCCCAACTCTTAAACGCAGGAGCAGAAGGCATCATCGAATATTCCTTGAATAAGGTAATATAACTTCTATGACCCGGAAAAACACAGGACTGAGGCTGGCCGTACTTACGCTGATTACCTTTACGTTGGTCTCCTGCGCAGAGGACATGGCTACACGTCAGAAGAAGGTAATGGCCCACCTCAGGCTTAGTGACATGTACCTGAACGAAGGGAATCTGCCAGCAGCCCTGGGAGAGGCGCTAACCGCCCATAACCTGGATAAGGACGACCCAACCGTACACCGTGAGCTGGGGCTCATCTACGTCCAACGGGGTGAGTTTAATAAAGCTATTGAGTATTTCAGTAGGGCTGTAAGGTTAAAACCAGATTATTCCGAGGCGTACAATGACCTGGGAACTGTTTACCTGACTCTGGAAGACTGGGATAAGGCCGTGGAGCAGTTCGAGCTGGCGCTATCCAATCCCCTTTATCCCACCCCCCATTACGCACGCAACAATCTGGGCTGGGCCTATTATCGCAAGAAAGAATACGATAAGGCCGTGGAACAATACACCCTCGCACTTCAGTTTTCTCCCCGTTACCATCTTGCTTTAAAGAACCTTGGTATGGCCTATGTGGAGCAAAATGAGCTGGAAAAATCCCTTGACGCCTTTCAGCACGCTATAAATACTTTTCCTTCGTATGCCGAAGCCTATTATCACATGGGCGAAGTCTACATGCGTCAAGATAAAAAAATACAGGCTATGGCAGCTTTTGAAGAGGCCGTCCACTTATCTCCCGGCAGCATCTGGGGTAAACAGGCTCGTGAGGCCATGTCACGGTTGCAATAAGTAACTGGCCAGAATTCCCAAAAGGTTATCCTCACCCCACATAATGCAAATTACGTCTGTTAGTTTTTTAAAAAGCGTTTACGATCTATCTCAGTTACCACCCGATCACCTTCCCGAAGTGGCCTTTGTTGGCCGGTCCAACGTCGGGAAGTCCTCATTCATAAATGCTTTAGTCGGGCGAAAAAAAATGGCCCGGGTCAGTAAGGATCCCGGGCGTACACAATCGATCAACTTTTACCTCCTTAATAATGTCTTCTATTTCGTTGATTTGCCCGGCTATGGCTATGCCAAAGTCCCTATCTCTGTAAGGAAGAAGTGGAAAGGTTTAATCGAGGGTTACCTTACAAAAAGATCAACCTTAAAAGTGGTTATTGTCATTTTCGATATCCGCCGAATACCTAACGAAGAAGACCTCTCCCTTCTTGGCTGGCTTGAGTCCCACGATGTTCCTTTTATCATTGTCCTATCAAAGGCAGATAAGCTCTCGAGCAATAAAAAGCGGGAGCAAATTGACCGGATCAATCAGTTACTAACCGTTAAAGCCATCGACATAATGCCATTTTCCTCAATGACTGGTGAAGGGAAACAGGCCGTCTGGGAAAGGCTTGGCAGCTTTGTCGGGCTGACGTCAGACACGGGGCCGGGTCGTTCTCTCCCGGATTGCTGGCAAAACCAGGGGCAACAGCAGAAAAGCCGGGCAGGCAGCAAAAAATGTCACAAGAAAGAATGACGCATAGCCAAAGTGTGCCGCACCGAAACCGCTTAGTCCTCCGGCTATCACCCGGCTAAAGCCAAATATGGTACTAAACAAAGCATAATGAGTAGCACTGAAATTCTTATCACAAAGCGCCATCAAGAAAGCTAAAAATGCTGCTGTCCCCAGTCCCCCGGTAAAACTCTCGACAAGCGAAGCCCCGTAGACGGCAGACTTATTGCTGACAGCTAGGGCCGCGTAAGCGTAACCGAGGTTAGACAGGGCCTGCGATGCCCCCAGCACCCATAAGGCCCGGCCTATACCCCAGAGCGTGGTCAACCATCCACCAATAATTGAACCCGCTATGCTGGCAATAGGCGCTACAGTTCCAGAAATTAGGCCAATCTCAATACGGGTGAACCCGCGGTCCACCCAGAAAGGGCTAATCATCGGTCCCATCATGGCGTCTCCGACCTTAAAAAGCAGGATAAAAAGGATTAGCGTAAAGAAGCGAGGCCGCTTCAATGCATTGGCCAAGGGCGATATCCAGGAGTCGATTATCCTTACCGGTCGTGGCCTTTTACAATCCTGGTGGCAACCTGGCCAGAAAAGGATCACGGCGGCCATCGAGACCATTAGTACGAAAAGACCGGTAAACGCTGCGTCCCAGCCAATGAAATCACTTAAGGCCACGATACCGCCGCCGGATATGACAAGCGCTACCCGATAGGCACTGCTACGGATGCCGTTGGCTACGCCCAGTTCCTTTTCCTCCAGGATGTCAATGGTATAAGCATCTATGGCAATATCCTGTGTAGCTGAGGCTAAGGCCATGGTCCCCATGACTATCCACAAAAACATCCCGGGTTGACTGGGATCAATATTTCTGATGGCCAACATGGCCAGACCGATCACTATCTGAGCCGGCATCATCCAGTAGTGCTTCTTTCCAAAGCGATCTACAAAAGGCGCCCAGAGGAGCTTCAGGCTCCAGGCAAGACCCACCAGACTGAGCAGACCTATGCTTTCAAGGCTCATTCGCTGGGAACGAAAGTAGACTGAAAGGGCGTTGTGCATAAAGCCAAAAGGTACGCCTTCCGCAAAATAAAGAAGGCTGACCACGATCAGTTTACGGTAAGATATGCCTATAATGCTCTGCAGGCGCAAAAACTCCCCTTCCTGGCCAAATTATTTTCTGCGAAGGTCGAACGCCAGAGATCCCGTAATTTCTTAACGTGTTCTTATAAACCTTTTCATAAAAGCTATCAACTTTATCCTGCGGAAAAGGTCAGCCCGAAAATTTCCAGGAAATAACAGGATGGGGATTGGGAAGAAAGACTTCAAAATGGCAAGGAGTAGAAAAGGGCTGGGTTTGCCCTTTCTACTCCTTATCAGTAGCCGATGAGGTCTTATCGGACGTCTTATCAGAGGCAGGCTTATCCGGTGTGCCTTCTTTGGGCTTTGAATTGCCGGCATTCCGCCCGGCATAGTCAGTTACATACCAACCGCTTCCCTTTAAATGGAACGAACTGCAAGAAATCATCTTCTTTAGCTCTCCGGAGCAGTGAGGGCAAATAGCTAAAGGCGCCTCGGAAATCTTCTGCCAGGCTTCGGTGACCCTGGCGCAAACCTGGCATTGATACTCATAAATAGGCACGCTTATCTCACCTCCTTAATCCCGTGTGAAATACAATGCATTTGATAACGTTTTAGAACCGGTTTCATCCCGGATACAGGTATATTTTTTAAAATATCAAAAGTGGTCTGATGCACTCTCCTCTCCTCGTCAATCCTTTCCACTTCCGATGCATAAAAACTCCGTAGAAAATGTTTGAAGCGCGCGATATGCACCAATTCATGGGTGACCACATAGAGAACTAAGGGAAATAGCGTAAAACCTTCATCCCTTTCCAAAGCCTTCAGTATCTCATGATCATGCACACAAATCTTGTAATATTCATAACGACCGATACCAGAAGGAGACCTCATCAGATCCCGTTGATACAGCCTGACCTGGGCGAAGACACCCGAAACCATCTCCTCCCTCGCCAGATCCTTAAGTGTTTTGACATCATAGGGAACAGCCTTCCAGTCAGCCGAAGAAAACTTGAAAAAGTTACTTGCAACATCCTCGGCCAGGCCAACGGCCTCATCTACAACCCGTAAATGGTTTGGTTCAAAGTAAGCCAGCTCCATTTGTATATTGTCAGCCGGTATTAGCCCCCCTGTCAATCTTTTCGCCCCCTGGGATAAGAGCCAAGCCACTTGAAATAAGAACATTCCTGACCAATCTTTTCTAGCGCATCTCGTACTGTTGAATTAGTGTAATGGCCTTCCAGGTCGACAAAAAATAGATACTGCCATGGTTCCCCTTTTTTGGGGCGGGACTCTATCTTACTCATGTTTATGTTCTGTTCAGACAACACGCGCAGTATCTCTACGAGTGAACCGGGCCGGTCCGTTACACCAAACAGGATCGATGTCTTGTCTCGACCGGAAGGCGGTGCACTCTGTTTGGAAAGGACGACGAAGCGAGTCGTGTTCCCGATATAATCTTCAATACGTCTGGCAACCGTCTGTAGTTTGTACAGACTGGTAGTCATATCCGGGGCGATGGCTGCTGCATCCGGGTTTTCAGCCGCCTTTTGGGCTGCGGCGGCCGTACTCGAGACCTCCTTAAGAGGGATTAAAGGCACATTATTGTGCAGCCACTGCCGGCATTGGGCTAGCGGCTGAGGGTGTGAATATATGACCTTTATGTCGGCCATCTGCCCCGACCGGTTAACCAGATCGAGCTGAACCTCCTGATAAACCTCGCCACAGATCTTCAGGTCATATTTGTACAGGGCATCCAAAGTCAGGTTGACCGTGCCCTCGGTCGAATTTTCAATAGGTACGATACCGTATTGGCATCTATCCCTGGCCACTTCTGTGAAAACCTCTTCAATCGACACCGACGGGTGGAAACGATGTTCTTTGCCAAAATACCGCAAGGCGGCCAGATAACTGAAAGTGCCGCGCGGCCCCAGATAGGCCACCGTTTCTTTCTGCTGAACCGAACGGCAGGCAAAGAATATCTCCTGAAAGATAGAACGAAGGCTCTTCTCCGGAAAGGTGCCATTATTCAACTCAGTAATCCGCTCCATGATAGCCTGTTCGCGCTTCGAATCATAGAGGTCGAGAGATTTTTCCAGCTTTAAGCGGCCGATTTGGAAGGCAAGCCTGGCCCTCTTACCCAGGAGATCTACAAGCCTGGAGTCAATCTTGTCGATTTTCGCCCTGATATCTTCTATGGTCTCCTGCTTTTTAATGGGTCTGCTCCTTTTCAGAAAGAAAAACTTTACACTTTAACGGCATGTTGACATTAGAATCGTTGCAAGAAATGCCCGGGCATTTTTTTACCACAGGTAACGGCGAAGGAATAAAAAATGGTG
>CAYSYZ010000069.1:0-10796 GCA_964435205.1 uncultured Desulfovibrionales bacterium | reverse complement strand
GTGATTTTAGAAGGGGAGGGTAGAAAAAAACTGAAAATCACCCCCACCCTTGCCCTCCCCCATCTAGGGGGAGGGATGTATACTGTGAACGGTGAATCCTATTATCCGTTGACCGTTAACCGTTGTCCGTTCACCGATAATGCGTGGACATATTCCAGTCTGCTCTTTGCTGTCGGTGCACGGTGAACTGTGAACGGTGAACTATTTCCATAGCTACGCCGCAGTGATCCGCCGGAGGTGGATCCGCCACGGCGGACAAATGGACTTTTTACGAGGCCGTCAAAGGTGATCGGTAAAAACGGTTGGCTACTCCCACAAGTAGGCATACTTTCGTGCATTTTCTGCGATGCGGATGGCCTTCTTTTTGAGATATTCATATATGATTCGGGCGGCCTCCAGCATCTCGATATAATTTCGTTGATAGATTTCCAGCATAACCAGTATGTCCTGCCGGCGCTCCAGGTTGTATCGCAGGATACGATTGATAATCAGGGGTATGTTCATCTCCATCCGGGCATCATAGGCATATACAGGCTCATCAAGCCTGAGCTTATGCAAAAACGGACTTTCCCCCGGGCGAAGCCCCGGTATTTCATGGGTAAGATGTTTCCAGCATCCGCCCAGGTGATACAGGAAGATATCTCCCTCAGACAGACCGGCCTCGGTTGTGAGGACCTGGTCCAGGGCGTAATCAAGATAGCAGGCAAAAGACGTCTCCAGCATACGAAAGTTGGGAATAACATGTTCAAACCGGCTCTTGTTTTCCAGCAGGAGAGCACGGGAACGCCAGAGATGGGGGACATCAAAGCAGATTTTTAGATTGGGGAGCAATTCCCGGCAGGTCTTGAAAATACCGATCATTTCTTCGGGTGTAGCGGGAAACTTCGGGAATTCAAGGTTTTCTATCAGGGGAATAAACGTAAAACCGGACTTCTTGTAAAAATCTGCCCATCCCTGAAACGCTTTCAAGGCCAGGGCGATCTGCTCGCTGCGGTTCCAGTCCCAGTAGTCCCGGCTTTGCGCCAGGTGAAACACAAAATAGTCAGCAGATATGCGGTGCGCAAATAGCATGGCCTGCTGGGTACTTTCTATGGTCTCCAGTTTTTTGTGAATATCTTCGGAAAGGATGTCCATGTCCCGTATGGACTGATGTACACCGAAGATATTCCCCGGCCGATGCATGGCCCCGATAATTCTTGTGTAAGGCTCCTCCGCCGGTTCCTGGATCGCCCGGCCCATCCTGAGCCATTTATTATCCTCATCCGCTATGTAGGAAAAATCCCCTTTCTTCTTGAGCCAGGGCATTTCTGGCTGCAATTCGAAAAAGAGCTCTTCTGTTTCAAATTTCTCCTGATATCGTTCGAAGAACTCCCGGAGATCTTCTGGAAGCCGCATGGTCTCCCGGTGGTAGAACCCGGCATCACTTAAGGCCAGGCCCACCTTAATGCGAGGCAGGTTTCTGGGAGAAATCCTTTTAGAAGCCATCTTGTAGGTTATAGCCAAACCGTTCAGCCAGCCCTCATTTGCCGCCAGTCAGATGGACCTGGATTTCTTGTTTAAGCAGCTGGCGCAGGTTTCGCGGAAAAGCATCAAGGCCCTCATGCCTTACCAATTCTCTAAGCTCGGTGTCAGTCTTGTTGGTCTGCAAGAATTGGCTGGCTTTTTCTGTTTTCCCTAATTCGCCCAATATCTTCAGGTACAGGAGCTTGGCCATACCGTGCATGGCATGCATACGCTTTATGTATTGGTACGCCTCCGCGTACTGTCTATCTCCCGCTCGATTCAAAGCCAGACGGTAAAATATAAAGTCGTCATGGCCAAGGTCTAAAGCCAGTGTAAGGACAGCGAATTCTTTGTCCGGCCGTTCAATTTCCCGGTAGCAGTCCGCAATGTCCAGGTAATCCCGGATCAGCCCCTCGTCCCTCCGTATCCTTTCCAGAGCCGGGATGGCCTCCACTGGAACTTCATTTTCTTCCTCACCGTCAAAAAGAGCCCTGTAGACCTGCAGTTCTGTACGCATATTTCGCCCCTTGAGAGATTTTAGGTCGCAGATGAAAACCACCTAAGTCTATTTCTATCATGGAATAAACGTAAAGAAAAGCCCCTTTCAGGCTGTTCTAACAGCCCTCATAAAAGTATTCGTTTCTTACCGCGGGATTTTAGATTGGATGATGGAGGCGGCGACCGGATTCGAACCGGTGAATAACGGTTTTGCAGACCGCTGCCTTAGCCACTTGGCTACGCCGCCATCTGTGTGTCCACTATTTCTTAAAGGCAGGGACCAATATCTCCTATATTCAGATAGTTTCTTAACATATGGGCGTAGGTTTGACAAGGGGAAAGTAGGTAAAGAGGCCTCGGAACCCTGGAGAACGGCCCATTGTAGTATTTGGCTTGAAAAATAAGACGTGCTCTCCTATAATGCCATCCACTTACCGGATGTGGAGAGATGCCCGTGCACTGGCCGGATATAGTTATTCTTTTAATCATAGCCTTTTTCACCATTAAAAGTGCTGCTCGCGGCATCATGCGTGAGATCTCTTCTGTGGTCGCCCTTGTAGCTGCTTTTTATCTAGCCAGTTCCTACTATATAAAACTGGGGGGTCTTCTGGCTGGCCCCATTGCGGACGCGGGAATCAGACACCTGTTAGCCTTCACGGGAATCTTCCTTGTGGTTTACTTTGGATTCATCCTGCTTGGTTTAGTAGGAAAAAAGATGATGAAGGTCTCTTTACTGGGTTGGTTTGATCATCTGGCTGGCAGTGTACTTGGATTCGCTAAAGGTACCTTCATCGTCTGTATAATACTGATACTGATTACGACCTTTCTTCCCAGGAAGAGTCTCTTCCTGAAAAACTCAAGGACATATCCTTATCTAAAGCGTCCAACAGAGATCATACTCTGTCTGGTTCCCCCCACTCTGAAGGAGAATTTCCACGAAAAACAAAAAGCTCTGTTAAAAATAATCAGTGGTAAAGATCCCAAGGGAACCGTTACTCCGCTGAAAAAAGAAAACCCATAAGAAGTGCCTCCCCCATCCCCTATGCGTGACCATGAAAAAGTCCAAACCAATTTCCTGAAATTAGTCCGGATTATGGATCAGCTCCGGGCCCCCGAAGGCTGCCCCTGGGACAGGAAGCAAACCGCAGAAACCGTAAAAAACTATCTGCTTGAGGAATCCTATGAAGTGATTGCAGCCGTAGACGATAACACCCCCGGGCATGTCTGTGAAGAATTGGGCGACTTATTGTTCCTTATTATTTTCCTGACCCTGGTCTATGAAGAACAATCTGCCTTTAACATAAATGATGTGATGGAATCCATTGCCGCCAAGATGATCCGGCGCCATCCCCATGTATTTGGTGCAGAAAAGTTGGCGAATGCGGAAGAAGTCAGAGACCAATGGCACCGGATCAAGCGGGATGAGATGAAGGAAGGCATTGACCGGGGGTCATTTTTTGCTTCGGTGCCCGGTAAACTGCCGGCATTACTCCGCGCCCAGCGCATCGGGTCCCGTGCAGCCCGGGTCGGTTTTGACTGGGAAAATGCAGACGGCATCTGGGAAAAGTTGCATGAAGAGTTAGCGGAACTCAGGGAAGCCTGCCATAAAGGTGATCCTGTGCACATCAAGGATGAATTGGGCGACACCTTGTTCACCCTGGTTAACCTGAGCAGACACCTGCGCATCAATGCTGAAGATGCCCTGCGCTCCACAGTAGATAAATTCATCCGGCGCTTTGATGCCATGCGGAACGCGCTGGAAAAAGAAGGCCGGCAGTTAGAAGAATGCACCTTGGCTGAATTGGATGCCGCCTGGGAAAAGATAAAAAATAGCGTATAACGTGCTACTCCCTGGGCCCGAACAGGGCACTACCGATGCGTACTATAGTTGCCCCTTCCTCAATGGCCACCTCAAAGTCTGCCGTCATGCCCATGGACAACTCTTCAAGCTGTACATTGGGGATCTTTCGGGATTTGATTTCTTCTCTTAGATCCTTAAGACGGCGAAAATACGGCCGGGCCTTTTCAGCGTCCTCGAAGAAGGGAGGCATGGTCATAAGACCACGCATGGAAAGATTGGGCAGCACAGCTATCTTTTCCATAAAAGGCGAGACCGCACCCGGTGCCAGCCCGGCTTTACTTGCTTCTCCGCTCAAATTGGTCTCGATCAACACCGGCATAACCCTCGAGATAGCCGCAGCACGCCGGTTAAGCTCTACAGCCAGGCCTTCATTATCCAGCGAGTGAATAAGATCAAAAAGCCGAACCGCATACCTGGCCTTGTTGGTCTGCAGGCGACCAATGAAATGCCAGGACACCTCATGGCCAATCTCTTCGATCTTGGCCCGTGCCTCTTGAATATAGTTCTCTCCGAAGAGATTCAGGCCGTAAGAAATGGCTTCTCTTATCCTATCCACGGGCACAGTCTTGGTGGCAACCAGCAATTTGACCGTGGATGGTTCACGTCCTGCCCGGCAGGCAGCCGCATGAATTCTTTTTTTGACAGAGTCAATGTTTTCAGAAAGCCTGCTTCCGTTCACCGTACCCTACCCGACATTATCCGGGGCCGAACTATACCTGAAGATTGCATGGCTTCGACCAATTCCGACAGGGGTAACCCTACGACGTTGGTATAGGACCCCTTGATTTTCTCCACCATGAAGGCCCCCATGCCCTGCACGGCGTATGCCCCCGCCTTGTCCATTGGCTCACCGGTAGCTACATAGCTTACAATTTCCGCGGTACTCAGTTTTTTCAGCTTAACACTGCTCTGAACGGCCTTCCTGTATGCCGCACCTTTGTCGTGGTGTAGCAGGCAGAAAGCCGTAATGACGTCATGCCAGCGACCGCGGAGACGGTGTAACATGGCCATGGCCTCCCCTTCTGTCTTCGGCTTGCCCAGGACCTCTTTGCCTATGATAACGATAGTATCTGCAGCTATAACCCAGTCCTGGGGATGAACGTTGGAAACAGAACAGGCTTTAGATTCTGCCATTTCTAAGGCGTACCGCATCGGGTCACCATCGGTAAAAGGAAATTCCTCGGTCTGGCTGACTACCACCTTGAACTCAAGTCCCAAAGCCCTTAAAAAATCTTGCCGCCGGGGAGATCCTGAAGCCAGTATCAGGGGTACGGCAGTTTGAAAAGGGCCCGGGCATTTTTTTGGGTGCATCTGGCAACCTCTGCGGCAGGAATTCCTTTAACTTCAGCCACCTTTTGGGCTACATGGATAACATACGCAGGCTCATTTCGTTTCCCGCGATGAGGAACCGGGGCCAGGAATGGCGCATCGGTTTCAATCAGTAATCGATCCAAAGGGATCCTTTTTACTACGTCCCGCATCACTGTGGCCTTTGGAAAGGTAATCGTGCCGGCAATTGAAACATAGAATCCCATGTCCAGACACTGTCTGGCCAGGGCGTCATCACCGGAGAAGCAGTGAAAAACCCCACCTATATCTTCTGCCCTTTCTTCCCTTAAGATTTCAATTATCCTTTCATGGGCGTCACGGTCGTGGATAACCAGCGGCAATCTTAATTTCCTTGCCAGTTGTATCTGTCCCCTGAAACAAATCTCCTGTTCTTTGCGGGGAGAGTATTCCTTGAAGAAGTCAAGTCCCGTCTCCCCAATGGCTACAACCCGCGGATTTTCGGCCAGATGTTTCAGCCGATCATAAGTCTCTTGAGTTATCCCTTTGGCATCGTGAGGGTGTATACCCACCGCCGCAAACACACCTTCACACTGTTCGGCAATAGCTACGGCCTGTCCGGAGCTTGGCAGGTTAATACCGATAGTAATTATCTGTTCGACCCCGGCTTCACGGGCTCGAGAAACTACGCGTTCACGGTCTGAGTTAAAATCATCCCGGTCGAGGTGGGCATGGGTATCGATATACATGTGTTCTAATCCCCCATGAACCGCACTGCTATGATGCCAAGCTCGTACAGGGCATATAGAGGCCCGGCCATAAGCATCATATTGAATACATCCGGCGTCGGCGTAGCAACAGCCGCTACTATGGTCACAACAAGTATGGCGTAGCGGCGATACCGCCGGAAAACTCCGGCATTGCAGAGTCTTATCTTAGAACAGAAGACCATGGCCAGGGGCAGTTCAAACATGGCCCCAAAGACAATCACAAAAACAAAGCAGAAGGTAAGGAATCGATCGATAGAAATGACTGCCTTAACATGTGCAGTCTGATAACCAAGGAGAAACTTAACGCCAAAGGGAAGGGTAATAAAATAGCAGAATGCGGCCCCGGCATAGAATAGGAGAATGCCGGCAAATACAAACAGCAGTCCGGTTTTCCTGCTCAGGCCAAACGGTGCCGCTGCCGCGCGCCATAGCATTACCAGAATAAAGGGGATAAGCACGAACATACTGGTAGCAAACGACAGCTTGATCACAGACATGAAAGGTTCGGCCACCGAGAAGTAAGCCAGCTCCTGCTGGAGATGGTTTTGGAAGGTTTTCAGCACATGGCCGGAGAAAAAATAAGTCCCTACGGTGGTAACGCCCAGGGCTGTGATTATCCACAAGATGCTGCGGCGCAATTTAGCTAAGAACTGCTGTATCTTTTGCTGATCCATCGAGGTCACATACTAAATGATCTGACATGTTAAGACCCGGATTTTAAAGGTGCTTCCGAATGAAATCCACAGCGTTTTTGAACAGTGCCAGCCCCTGGCCTTCCTCTGGCAGTTTTTGCCGGGTCCAGCAGGGGTGGTTCGTATAGTGAAGGTAGGCTTCGGGATGGGGCATAAGCCCGAAAAGTCTCCCGCCAGGATCGCAGATACCGGCAATGGCATCCATGGAGCCATTAGGATTATAAGGATATTCCATGGTTGGCACGTCACTTTCCGCCTGGGTATATTGAAGAACAACCAGCCTTTCAGCGTTTAACCTATCTAGTACGCGAGCATCCCGCGTGATGAATTTCCCTTCGCCATGCCGTACAGGCAGGTACAAGCGGTCAATTTTGTCTGTAAATACACAAGGAGAATTAGGGTTGACCTTGAGATGAGTCCAGCGATCTTCAAACCGCCCCGAGTCGTTATAAGCTAGCGTCACCTCTTGCTGTGTGTGGCGGCTATCAAACCCGGGTAAAAGCCCCAGCTTGACCATTAACTGGAAACCGTTGCAAACGCCGAGAACAAGCTTGCCGGCGTCAATAAAACGAAGTAGCTGTTCCAGAAGACGCTCTCCCGTATCCTTGACCGTTGCATACCGAAAACGGTTGGCGCCAGCCTGCGCAGCACCCAGATCGTCACCGTCCAGGAATCCACCCGGTAGATTCAGAAAGTGGTAGTCGTCAAGACGCCTAACACCATAGATAAGATCGCTGATGTGTATAATGTCTACTTCATCCGACCCGGCCAAACGGCAGGCGTGCGCCGTCTCCATCTCGCAATTTGTACCATTGCCGGAAATGACTATAGAACGCACATTTTTTACCATCTGCCCTCCAGAGTGCGCCCATTATAGCCCAAGAAGGTAAAAAAGCAAGTTAATGGCTTCGCCCCCTGAAAAATATAATGAAGGTTAGAGCTCTTACAAAAAGCTTGACGCAAAAGGTCATATATCCTAGTATTGCACGCTCCAGTACATCGGTGAAAAGGAAGAAAAAGGTTATGTCAGAAACAGTTAAAAACAGAGGATGGACGGTTACATTTGCCGGTACAGGGATTAACTTGGCTCTCGGAATTCTGTACACCTGGAGCATCTTTAAGGATGAGATTAAAAGATCCATTGAGACTGGCGGAGAAGGGGCCTTTAATTGGGACCTGGCCTCACTAAATGATCCATATGCAGTCTGCTGTCTGGTTTTTGCTTTTGCCATGATTTTGGCCGGGAAATGCCAGGATCGGTTTGGCCCCAGGATAACCGCACTGATTGGCGGTGTCCTCGTGGGTCTGGGCTTTATCTGGATTTCACAGACAACCAACTACCTGGGCTGGGTGCTGGGATTTGGGGTCTTGGCTGGTACGGGTATCGGTTTTGGGTATTCATCGGCTACCCCCCCGGCCCTGAAGTGGTTCCCTCCCGCCAAAACCGGTTTGATCGCCGGTCTGGTTGTCTCAGGCTTTGGGCTGGCCTCGGTCTATATCGCTCCCCTGGCCAAATATCTCCTCGGCATTTGGGGTCTGCAGGGAGCTATGATGTTCTTCGGTGTAGCCTTTCTAGTTGCCGTCAGTCTTCTAGCCATGCTCCTGGTAAATCCACCGCCGGGTTATGTGCCCGTAGGAGCAAATCCGGCGGCCAATGCGGGTGCAAAGACCCGGCCAGTAGCTGCACAGAAAGACACTACGCCTTCGGAGATGTTGAAAACACCCACTTTCTGGATCCTGTGGGCCATTTATCTCATAGGTTCAGGGGCCGGATTGATGGTCATTGGTAGCGTTGCCGGTATGGCCAAGAAGAGCATGGGAGAGGCCGCCTTTGTGGTGGTGGCCCTGCTGGCCGTGGGAAATGCTGGAGGTCGCATCGTTGCTGGCATGCTCTCTGACCGGATCGGGCGGAGCCTGACCCTGGCCCTCATGCTCGCCTTCCAGGCGACCTTGATGTTCGTGGCCATTCCGGTGGTTGGTGCAGAAAACACGAGTGCCCTTATTCTGGTTCTCCTGGCAACCTTTATCGGATTCAATTATGGGACGAACCTTTGTCTGTTCCCTTCGTTTACCAAGGATCTCTGGGGTCTCAAGAACTTCGGCATAAATTACGGGCTTGTTTTCACCGCCTGGGGTGTCGGTGGGCTGGTGATGAGCAGGATGTCACAGATGTTAAAGGCCAGCACCGGGACCTTTAATTCTTCTTTCGTGGCTGCCGGAGTTTTGCTGATCATCGGTACCCTCCTCACCTTTACTCTAAAGGGTAAGAGAGCCTAGCCCGTTTTGGCGTAAGCTAAAAGCGGGGGATTGGATAGTTGGATCATGGTAGGGGTTAGGGCCTCGGGCCCTAACCCCTGTTTTTTATTCCTGCTGATATTTCAAGGTTCTACCAGAAGGACGTGGATATAGCGGGAATCGACTGCGGTAGTCGAATCAAGAAACCCCATCTCTTCTTCTATGCGGTCGTACCAGGTATCAAGATATCGATTAATACGTGCCGATTCCAGAGACGAGGGTGAAAAATCCGGCCCTATCAAGGCCTTACGCAGCTTTTCCTTGATGTCAGGGGATAGTTTTTGTGCTTTTTTTTCGCCGCTTTTTGTCCAGAGCGTGGGGAAAAGGAGGTGCAGTTCTTTTGTCTTAAGAGGCCAGGGACCGAAGGCATTACCTAACAGTTTCTGTGCCACAGCTGTAAACAGCATGACACCCCAGGTGACGTCTGCCGCCAGCTGAATATTACATCTGGCCAAAGGTAATTCTCTCAGGAATTCCGGATAATCAGGAAAACAACTCTTTATCAACCTGCCAATAAGCTCTGCCTCTTCCAGCCTTTCTCTGGTCTCCTGTATCTCACGCAGCGAGGCAAAGTCGCGGCAGTCATCACCTCTGTTCTTGCGATCTTCACCAAACGGGTCATAGTAAAGTGGATGCTTCCGCAATACGCCGGCCAGAATTGAATGCCAGGGTTCATCTGCTGGCGAAAGATTGTTTTCTACATACCCCCTGTTGACAATAGATATAGCCTTTTTCTTTAGAGCGATCGCCTGCGCGTAGCCAAAGCGAAAAATCTCCGGAAGGGGTACAGTTTTCAAAAGATCTGAGGCCCGCTCAGGTTGTCCCCGGCTGATATATTCCAGCCCGATATTAAGATACCGGGAGGTCTTCTGGAGACCCCTCTTGATATCCTTCAGCTCGTCGAAATCAAGGACATCAGCCATCACGACATGATTACATACATGGGCCCACTCCCGCTTGATGCGGTCTATGAGTCCCTGATCCTGGATGAGGTCAAGCGTTTTTAGAACAAAGGTGGGACGCTCGGAAACAGATAGGGGATAAACTGGCACCGGGACTATCGGTTCGACTATTGGCTCGAGCATGGGACCAGATGCACCCAGTTCTACCTGCCGAACGTCGGGTATTGAAGGCGCCCTGTATATGTCCAGCGCTTCATGAAAGGTTGGAACACCATGATCGGCAAGCCGTGCCTTACGCCATTTATAAGCAAGCTCCTCGTGCTCGGCTTTTACATCCCAGATTACCAATTCCATCAGGTCGAAATAGAGCTTTGGATTTATCTCCCTGGCAATCTCGACGATTCGCCCCAGGGTCTCTTCGACCCCTGATTCTTTGAAGCCGATATAGTAGTAATTATCCACTGTAAAGGGCGGAAAACTTTCATCATCTTCCATCCTGTTCTCTTCTTCGCCAACTTTAACCACATATGTAAAATGTTTAAACAGGCTAACCAGCAGGTCAAAATCTACGGTATTCAGCCATAAAGCCACCTTGTCCTCACTGCAGGCAAAGAGAAGGCGCAGCCATTCAAGAACCTTTTGCGGTCTGAGGCCGTCCTTTTGCCACCAGTCGATATCCAGAAGGAAGTGCAACTGTTCGGGTGTCGTTAAACTGATGAGCGGAATGGCGTCCGAATTCCCGATCTCCTTTATCGTAAAAAACAACTCTTCCGCCGGGAAAAGGGCCACGACTTCCTCGGGATGGTTAGTTAGCAAAATCAGGTCCTGCCTTTCCCGGCCGGAAGCCCGCATTATGAACTCGACCCGTTCCGGTAAAGGTAGCTGGTCAAGGAAGCAACTTCCTTCCTGAGGGTCCAGTTTTAGCAGGTCGGCTGGTGATTTCTCTGTATACAATTTTTTTCCCAAATCCTTTATATTGGTAATATAG
>CAYSYZ010000068.1:1408-10896 GCA_964435205.1 uncultured Desulfovibrionales bacterium | reverse complement strand
TGCCAATCCTCGATCACGAAGATCCCTTCGCACGCCCTGGCAATCTGGGATGCGGAGGGCAACATGCCGCGTGGGAAAATATACTTGTTGATCCAGGCGTCGATACGGGTTACTGAAACGTTACCGCCAATGGTTTGTATGAGAAAGAGACCGCCCGGCTTGAGATTACGCTTGACGACGCTCATGTACCGACGGTAATTCTTGAAGCCGACATGCTCCAGCATTCCCAGGGAAACTGCGGCATCGAAAGCGCCGTCGCTGCCGAGCGCACGATAGTCCTGCAACCTGATTTGGACCGGTAATCCAGCGCACATTTTTTCGGCCAGCGAACTTTGTTCCTGGGAGATAGTTATCCCCACCACCGAAACACCGTAGTTCTCAGCTGCGAACCTGGCAAAGCTGCCCCAACCGCAGCCAATATCCAAAACCCGCATCCCCGGACGTAGATAGAGTTTCTTGCAGACCAGTTCCAGTTTGGCTTCCTGGGCCTCGTCCAATGTCCCTGCGTTTTTCCAGTAGGCGCAACTATAGACCATCCGTTTATCGAGCATGGAGCGAAACATCTCGTTATCCAGATTATAATGGGCCGCGGCACAGAGGTAGCGCCGCTCATTTTGCTGATTAAGAACCCGGGCCGAAAGGCTTCCCCATACGAGTGCCGCCCTATTGCCAAGGCTGAGATTATTTATGCTGAGGTCTATGTGTTTCGATAACGCCTTCTCGGCGAGGACATCCAGTCGGTCCGTCTCCCACCAGCCGCCCATATAGGCCTCGCCGACGCCTAAAGCCCCGCGGGCAAGCACCCGGCCGTAGAAACGTTCATCGCGGACTCGAATATCAGAATCTCCGTTGCCGTCTATGACGATACCGGCCGGGGCCAAGATGGCCTGGAGGATTTCTTTGGCTTTCGCTGTCTTCATATGCATCTTATCTCAAGCTGGCATCAAACATCTTCCCGACGTACATCTTGAGGTGCGCCGCTGAAGCCGTTTGTTCAAGAGACGATAGGCTGAAGTCAACCGCTGCCACGCAGAAAGAACTGCAAAACTGGGTCGAACCGCGGAGGGAACGGGAACAGGAGTACAACAGGTGCCCGATTACTTCTTGAGAATTCCGCACGAGACACCGAATGAACATAGTGTATACGTAATTATAGTAGCACTTAACTATTATGGTGCACAAGTAGAAATTACCGGGAAAGCCGGTCAACCTGTTTGGAGGGCAAGTGGACCGTCAAGGTTGTAGATCTCAACCAGGGCAAATTTTCTAGTAACGGGAAGGGAAGAAATTGGCTTCTTCTAACTGGCCTGCTTTTTCTTCGCGGCCCTTATTACGTGTCTCTCCTGGAGTAAAAGGACGGTTTTTCGCAGGCGTATGGATTTCGGCGTAACTTCGACCAGTTCGTCGTCTTTGATAAAATTTATTGCACGCTCAAGCGTCATGGGCGTTACCGGCGTGAGAATGACGCTCTCGTCCTTCCCTGCCGCGCGCATGTTGGACAGTTTCTTTTCCTTGCAGGGATTTACGTCGATATCATTGTCCCGGTTGTGCTCGCCTATTATTATGCCTTGATACATAGGGTCGCCTGGTAGGATAAAAAGCCGGCCTCTTGGCTCAAGGTTGAAAAGGGCATAGGGTACCGCGTTTCCCTGCCTGTCAGAAACAATGGAACCGGTAAACCGGCTGGGGTAATCACCCCTGAACTCTTCGTAACCCGAAAGATATGAGTTCATGATGCCCGTGCCTTTGGTGTCGGTAAGGAACTCGTCCCGGTAACCTATCAGCGCACGCGAAGGAATACTGAATTCTATCCTTACCCGGCCTTTGCCATTATTGACCAGGTTTGTCATCTTGCCTTTCCGTGTAGAGAGTTTTTCGGTCACAATCCCCAGGAAACTCTCCTCACAGTCAATGAAAAGTTGCTCTATCGGCTCCAGCTTTGTCCCTCCCCGGTATTTGTAGATGACTTCGGGACGGCCGACACACAGTTCAAACCCCTCTCTTCTCATGGTCTCGATAAGGATGGCCATCTGAAACTCACCCCGGCCCTTGACAATAAAGCTTTCCCGGTCGTCTGTTTCCTCCACCTTTATGGCCACGTTTTTCAGCGTTTCTTTTATAAGCCGTTCGCGTATCTTCCTGGACTGGACAAACCTCCCTTCTCTGCCTGCGAAAGGCGAACCATTTATGGCAAAGTTCATAAAGACAGTAGGCTCATCAACGGTCACCCGTTTCCGCAGCCTTGGAGATTCCTTTGTGCAGATGGTATCGCCTATTTTGACATCCTCTATGCCTGAGAGAACTACAATATCGCCCGGCTCTGCCAAATCAACCTCTTTAAGGTTCATCCCCGCATAGGTCTGAAGTTTTGAAATCTTGAGCGGAAGGTGTTCGCCTTGCTCATTAATACAGGTAAGACTGTCACTGTATCTGACCCTGCCGCTGAAAATTTTGCCGATGGCCAGTCTGCCAAGATAGTCGGAATATCCCAGGTCGGCAACCAGCATCTGGAAGGGTTCTTCAGGGTCATAGCAAGGCGCCGGTATCTGATCCACTATTGTGTCAAAGAGTGTATGGAGATTTTCGCCCCTTTCCTCCAGTGTCTTCTGGGCAATGCCATCACGGCCTATGGCATAAAGCAGCGGGAAATCGAGTTGTTCATCGGTAGCCCCGAGATCTATAAACAGGTCGTATATCTCGTTTAGGACTTCATTGGGACGAGCGTCCTTGCGGTCAATCTTGTTTATGATCACAATAACCTTCAATCCAGCCTCGAGCGTTTTTTTCAGCACAAAGCGCGTCTGGGGAAGAGGGCCTTCCGAGGCATCTACCAGGAGAAGCGCACCGTCAGCCATAGCCAGCGCCCGTTCCACTTCGCCGCCGAAATCAGCATGGCCGGGAGTGTCTATGATGTTTATTTTCACGTCGTTCCAGGTTATGGCGCAGTTTTTGGCAGCGATGGTGATACCCCTTTCGCGCTCCAGATCCATACTGTCCATTATCCTTTCTTCCACTTCCTGGCCAACCCTGAATAATCCGCTCTGTCTGAACATGGCATCCACGAGCGTGGTCTTGCCGTGATCAACGTGGGAGATGATCGCAATGTTTCTCAAGTTTTCATTTTTCGCAGATCTCTTCATCTATTTTCTTTCCTCTCAAAAACATCTGAATATTCATCTGAATATAAGCAGATTGCTGTCAGCAATCTGCTTTCGGGAAAAACAGCAAGTTTTTCGTCATCCCGCTGGCTGATGGTTAATGTCTAAAAAACAAGTAAAAAGCCCCTCAATATACTCCTTTGGCAGTCTATTGCAACCCTTTTTGACAACAGGTGTTTTCAGCTAGATCGCTGGAGTAAAAGGCTTGTCTTGGATGTCGTCTACGTGCTATAAATTATTAAGAGTTTTTTTCGCATCAGGCAGGTAAGACTGCGTGGGATAGGGGACAGAGATGGTTAGGAAGCCAGCAGTAGCCGGTCAGTTTTATCCGGGATCGCCCGCTGCCCTGCAAAGAGAAGTAGAATCCTACATGAGCCCCGGTAAGGAAAGAAGAGAAGTCCTAGGTGTTATTTCTCCGCATGCTGGTTACATGTACTCGGGGCACGTGGCGGGAGCCGTATTCTCAGGCGTGATTGTTCCGGAGAGTGTGATTCTGCTGGGTCCTAATCACCAGGGAATCGGGGATCCTTTTGCCCTCATGCTTGAGGGTTCATGGGAAATGCCTGGCGGCAACATATCTATAAATAAGGAGCTCGGTTCTTTGATACTCAAACATTCGCGCCGGGTTACAGATAATCACCTGGCGCACAAATATGAACATTCATTGGAAGTACAGGTTCCCTTTTTGCAGGCCTTGAACAAGGATTTTAGACTGGTGCCTGTTGCCCTGGCACACGCAGGCTGGGAGGTCTGTCAGGAGATCGGTGAATCCATAGCCAGAGCGGTGAAGGATTACGGCCAGAAGGTGCTTATCGTTGCCAGCTCAGATATGACCCATTACGAGCCTGACCGGTCAGCGAGGGAGAAGGACAGGCTGGCCATTGAACGTATCTTGGCTCTGGATCCCCGAGGTCTTTTAAATACAGTGATGAAACATAATATTTCAATGTGCGGGGTCATACCGGCTACGATTACCCTTGTTGCCTGTAAGGAGCTGGGAGCCGGTCATGCTGAACTGGTCAAGTACGCCACTTCCGGGGATGTCAGCGGCGATTATTTGCAGGTTGTGGGTTACGCCGGACTTCTCATAGAGTAAACTTGATAAAACCGGTAATGTTTATTAAAGTAGCGAGGCTTCAGGCCTCGTTTTTATTTTTTAAAGAGGAAACTATACACATGGCTAAGATAAGGACGCGTTTTTCACCGAGTCCAACGGGTTATCTGCACATTGGTGGGGCACGCACGGCGCTCTTTAATTGGCTTTTTGCCCGTGGGCGTGAGGGGACGTTTATTCTCAGGATTGAAGACACGGATGTAGCCCGCTCTACGGAAGAGGCGACGCAGGCCATTCTTGACGGTCTCGAGTGGTTGGGTGTGGATTGGGATCAAGGACCATACTTTCAATCCAGGCGTCTGGATATTTATCAGTCTTATATTGACCGGCTTCTCTCCGAAGGAAAGGCATATTATTGTTCGTGCCAACCCAAGGAACTGGAGATTAAAAGGAAGGTGGCGCTGGCCGAAGGTCGAAAACCAAAGTATGATGGTACGTGTCGTAATCGGGGGTTGAAAAAAGGTCCAAATACGGTGGTTCGGTTCTGTACTCCGGAGCGGGGTACAACCGTTGTACACGATCTGGTAAAAGGGGCCACGGTCTTTGACCACGCAGAGCTGGACGACTTGATCATACAGCGTAGCGATGGGATGCCAACGTACAATTTCGCGGTGGTGATAGACGACATAAGTATGGAAATCACGCATGTCATCCGGGGTGACGATCACCTGAATAATACGCCGCGCCAGATATTGCTGTATGAAGCCCTGAAATGTCCTTTGCCGGAGTTTGCCCATGTTCCTATGATACTCGGGGCGGATAAGACCCGACTGAGCAAGCGCCACGGGGCAACCTCCGTTCTCGCCTATAAGGAGATGGGATACCTACCCCAGGCTATAGTTAACTATCTGGTCCGGCTCGGGTGGTCCTATGGTGACCAGGAGATCTTCTCGCGCCAGGAATTGATTGAAAAATTCTCTTTGCAAAATGTGGGTAGGTCGGCTGGCATCTTCAATCCAGATAAACTCCTCTGGCTAAACGCCCATTATATTAAGGAGGAGGCTCCTGCCAGGTTGGCAGAGCTCGTTCAGCCCTTCCTGGAAAAGGCAGGGATCAAGGTGGAGGACAGTTCGTATCTAGTCAAGACCATTGCGACGCTGCAAATACGTAGCAAAACGCTATCCGAAATGGCACAGGGCTCGATCTTTTATTTTAAGGATGAAGTGGAATATGAGGAGGAAAGCGCACGGAAGTTTCTGATCGGGGACATCAAAGGGCTGATGCGGCAGTTACGGGAAGAGTTCAAAGGCATTTCTTCTTTTAGAAAGGAAGACCTTGAACAGATGTTTGAACGCTTTTGTACGGAAAGGGATGTTAAACTCAAGAAGATAGCCCAACCGCTCCGGGTGATTCTGACCGGCAAGGCAGTGAGTCCAGGCCTGTTTGAGATGATGGAAGTCCTTGGCCCGGAGAGAGTAATAAAGCGTTTAGAACGAGGCATTGAATATCTCGCTTCCGGATCGTGATACCACTTGGCTGCTTTACAGGCAGTTCGCGCCATCTTGACTTGTATGACCTCTGTGATTAATATGTGACTAATATGTGACTAATAAATCAATATCTATTGGTGATAGTTGGGGGGGTTACTTTGGCTATGGGCAACGTTTTTAAAACATTTATACTAATGGCGGCATTAACGGCTTTGTTTATGCTGGCCGGTCAGGCCATTGGAGGAAGGCAGGGATTGACCTTTGCTCTAGGCATGGCTATTTTCATGAATTTCTTCGCTTACTGGTTCAGTGACAGATTGGCCTTAAGTATGAGCAGGGCACGCGAAGTAAGTAAAGCCGAGAGGCCAGAGTTGCATCAGATTGTCGAGGAATTATCGGTAAAAGCTGGGTTACCCAAGCCGCGGGTGTATGTGATTTCATCGGATACCCCGAATGCCTTTGCTACTGGCCGAAATCCGGGGCATGCGGCAGTAGCGGTGACTTCAGGTATCATGCGTATCTTGAACCGCGAAGAACTGAGGGGAGTTTTAGCCCACGAGATGGCCCATATAAAAAATCGGGATATATTAGTCAGTTCTATTGCGGCCGTTCTGGCCGGGGCCATAAGTTACCTGGCCACCATGGCCCAGTGGGCCATGTTTTTTGGTGGTGGCCGCCGTGATGAGGACGAAGGTGCCGGGAATCTTATTGGCACCATTTTTATGATCGTTTTGGCACCTATTGCTGCTATGCTCATCCAGATGGCCATATCACGCGGCCGGGAGTACTTAGCCGATGCTACGGGCGCTAGAATCGCCGGGCAACCTCTGCCACTGGCTAATGCATTGACCAAGCTGGAGGAATCTAATCGCCTTTTGCCCATGAACGTTAATCCAGCTCAGGCGCAGATGTTTATTGTAAACCCGCTGAGTGGTCAGACCCTTGCCAATTTGTTCAGTACGCATCCACCCGTTAAAGAACGGGTGGCCAGGCTCCGGCAGATGGACGGTAAAGGGGATTTATATTAGTTTTGGAGAAAACCGGTATGGGCTTACACTTACTTCCGGCGTATGCAGGCGCCGAGGGCGGTTCTAAGCTAAAGGCCAGGAGGACTGATAGCGTAAATCTGGGCAATCACGGCTGTGGTTGTTGCAGTCGATAATGCTCTGGCTTCTTCTGGCGGTCGTCTCGGCTGCGTCCATAGCGACTATAGATGCCATTACTAAACGGTTCCTGTCTCATCTGACGGTCTTTGAGATGGCGGTGGCCAGATTGCTCTTTGGCCTGCCATTCTTTTCGGTCCTATTATTTTTTATTCCTAAACCCAGTCCTGACCGAACCTTTTACCTGACTTTGAGTGCTGCTCTTCCTGCTGAGATAACAGCGTTTTTTCTCTATATGCGGGCCATTCAGGTCTCCCCTCTTTCACTTACCGTTCCCTTTCTGGCGTTTACACCGGTCTTCCTGATTTTGACAGGCAAACTGATACTCGGAGAAGACCTCGGTGTCTGGGGTGTCCTGGGGATCATATCCGTCGTTTTGGGTAGCTATGCATTAAACCTTCGCGAGGTCAAAAACGGTTTTTGGGGTCCATTTTATGCAATAAAGAAGGAGAAGGGATCATGGTTAATGCTGATAGTGGCCATTTTATATGCCTTTACATCTGCTATGGGCAAGAAGGCCATCCAACACTCTAGCGCCCTCTTCTTTGGTTTTTTTTACTTCATAATACTAGGACTCCTTGTCCCTGGCGGGTTGCTGGTTACAAAAAAAGCCAGGATGCAAAGTCTGAAAAATGTTTTTTATCCCGGTTTGTGCATCGGTATTCTTATGGTTATCATGGTCGCAAGCCACATGGTAGCGATAAGTCATGTCGAGGCTGCTTATATGATTGCAGCTAAACGTACCAGCATCCTTTTTAGTGTCCTGTACGGTGGATTGTTATTCAAGGAGGAGAATATCAAGGAAAGATTTTGGGGGGCGGCGTTAATGCTAGTGGGTGTGATGGTGATCGCGACTTGGGGCTAATTGGGTCAGGCAGGAGGCGCAGTCGCTTCTTATTCAGACGGTTTTGTCTTAGAAATCTCCCTTTTCAGTTCCTGTATCTTTTCTTCATAAGCCCGCCGCCTCTTGATGCGACCACCCAAACTAAGCAGGATGGCTGTGAGCAGCCCCCCGGCAAAAAAGGAGAGCAGGAACAAGACCAGAGAACCTTCGAAATGCCAGAAGAGAAAATTGATCGTAACCAAATGGGCGTTTTGAATGGCGAAGATAGCCACCATAGTTACGATTATCAAGGCCAGGATTAAGTAGAATTCCATAAAACAATTAAAAGAGGAAATGTTACGCGAAGAAGGATTCTTGCCATCACCTCTATAATATTGTGAATCGTTAATCAAGCATTATCTTTTCCTTTTTTTCTAACCATGCAGCCGGGTCTACCAGATAATCATAAGCGTCAAATAGAGCCAGGTAATGGCCTCGTTCCTCGTAAGAAAGCAATATAGAGAACCTCTTAATAAAAGAACTGGAGGCATTTCTTGCCAGGTCGTCGTACAGAGCAATGCTTTTTTCTTCCATCTCCATAGCGATTTTGATGGATTCAAGGTCACTGCTTTCGGTCGGGGCCTTATCCTTCAGTTTGCCGGTCGCTTTTTTGAAGATATCCTGTATGGTTGAGAATGGTCTTATGAGGTTGAGGTTTTCGGGCCGTTTGCCTTTTTTCTCCAGAGCGTTATAGATTTCTTCGACCCTCTTCAAGTGGGTTCTTTCTTCTGCGGCGAGTTGCGCGAAGAGTTTATTGGCAAATGGCGTAACGCTTTTTTCTGCAGCCTGCGTGTAGTACTCCTCTCCATCTATTTCGAGTTGCATGGCCGTCTTAAGTGCGGTTAGTTTTTCCGGCATGTTTTTACCCTCATTTTAAAGCAATCGGTGTCTTATAGCGTTTTTTATATAGTGGTTTAGAAAGGTCGGTGCACGCAAAAAACCAAGTTGCTCTTTTTTTCACATTGTGCTAGAGGTCTATAGTTTATATCGTATGGCAGCGCTTTAGAGTCTGTCAAGTGAAAAGGCCTTTTTCATTTTTTGGCTAAGGTACCGATAGATTAGGTAAGGGTGGCGTGTGCAAGGCGACCAGCAGATAAACGCAGTCATAGTCGGTGGTGGGCCTGGGTGCGAAGCTGTTTTGAAGCTCCTTGAGCGGGAAGGTACTGTTAAGGCGAATATCCTGAGTGTAGCCGATATTAACACCGAAGCTCCAGGTCTTAGGTATGCGAGAGAGAAGGGGCTTCTGACGACAACAGATTATCAGGACTTTTATACAATGCCGGGAGTTGATCTGATCATTGAACTTACCGGGTATGATGCGGTACTTGAAAAAATTTTGCAGACGAAACCGGCGCATATAAAGGTTATGGATCATGTGGGGGCCAGACTTTTTTGGGATATTATACAGATTGAAGAACAAAAGTATCTGGCGGAGGAAAGACTGAGCGAGGAGAGGGAAAAATACGAGATCTTAATAGAAAATATGAACGACATAGTCTTCTCGCTGGCTATGGGTGGCAAGATTGCTTACGTCAACCGGGTGGTGAGAACCATCCTCGGATATGAACCTGACGAGGTTGTAGATCGGTCTTTTTATAACTTGGTCGTGCCTGAAGATCGCCCATTTGTGGAAAAAACGCTGGCTGCTGCTGAAGGGGCATACTGCTTTGAGTGCAGATTGATGCACAAGTCGGACAGCGAGAGGATTATGCAGATTTCAGGATACCCAATGGTGCGGGG
>CAYSYZ010000068.1:0-1398 GCA_964435205.1 uncultured Desulfovibrionales bacterium | reverse complement strand
CTCCCGCGCCCCCCGAAGCTGGGATTTTCAGGGGTGGCGAGAGACATCACCGAGCGGATAATGGCCAGAAAAATATTGGTAAGATCGAATGAGATCTTCAAAACGATACATGGGCTGACGCTTGATACAACCAAGAACGCTACAAGTTTTTTGAATGGGCTGTGTGAAAAAATTCATCAGCTTTTTGGCGGGGATTTTGTTGGTATCTGCCATAGAGAAGGTGACAGGTTAGCCTTTAAAAGTCATCTCGCATACAAGTTAGCCGAAAACCACCTATGCGTCATGAATGAGACGAGACTGTGGTCAGAAGTTGTGGAGGCGGGGCAGGCAGTCTATGTTCGGGACTTACAGAATGCCAGTCCTTACAAGGAACATGACGTGGTTAAGAATTTTGGTTTAAAAACCTATCTTGGAATCCCGCTTCGCCTGTCGCAGGGGGAGATAATCGGAGTGCTGGCATTTTTTGACCAGGAGGAACGTGACTTCAAGGAAGAAGATATTAACCTCTTTGAGATACTTGCACAGCGGGCCAGTGTTGAACTGGAAAAAGAGCTGAAAGAGCGTGAAAAGGAGAATCTTCAGGAACAGCTATTCCAGGCCCAGAAGATGGAGGCTATTGGTACGCTGGCCGGAGGTATAGCCCATGATTTCAATAACCTTCTTAGTGGAATTCTGGGTTATGCCTCGTATAGCAAGATGCTGCTACCAGAGGGCAATCCTGTGTATCGATATGTTGAGATTATTGAAAAATCGGCAGAACGGGCTGCCCAGCTGGTACGGCAATTGCTGGGGTTTGCCCGTGGTGGCAAGTACGAAGTCAAGAGGATTAACTGTAACCAGGTTGTTGAGGAAGTAGTAGGACTTCTGTCACGGACTATAGGGAAAAGTATTTCCATTGAGACCCACCTTGCTCCTGATGTGGCCCCGATTTTGGCAGATGCGGTCCAGATTCAGCAGGTAGTCCTGAATATATGCTTAAATGCGCGTGATGCTATGCCTCAGGGGGGGCGACTCACGTTGGAGACAACAAATGTCACCCTGGATGAAGGTTTCGTGCATAAGCACCTGGGGGCTGCTGTAGGAAAATACGTTTGTATCTCCGTATGCGACACTGGTGTAGGGATGGAAGCAGATGTCAAAGGGCGTATTTTTGAGCCTTTTTTTACCACTAAGGAGGAGGGGAAGGGGACCGGCTTGGGCTTGGCCATGGTCTACGGCATCGTAAAAAATCATGGCGGCTACGTAGACGTTCATAGTGAGGTAGGTAAGGGATCCTGTTTCAAAATCTATCTGCCAGTATTGGAGAGCAGTGAGACTGAGGGCATTACAGCGAAGCCCAAGGTGATTCCAGGGGGGAATGAGACGATTCTTATTATTGATGATGAGGAACTGATTCGC
>CAYSYZ010000067.1:6388-10897 GCA_964435205.1 uncultured Desulfovibrionales bacterium | reverse complement strand
AAGATGCTGTGCATCCTGGCCTTTTTGTAATTCTCCCGGTCATCGGAGGCCTCTTTGTCCTCAACTCTTTCGCTGCCGGAGGAAAGCCAGTCCGCGAGTGTAATGATTTCCTGCAGCTTTGTCTCCGGCCTGTGATGGAAGGAGGCGAGGTTGCCGATGGAATCTTTCTGCAATGACATCCCCAAAAAAGGATGGTTTTGAAAAAGCTCGAAAAACTCGTTAGTCCAGAGAACGTGTCTGTGGCTGTATCTGCTCTGGTAAACAGGACAAAGGGTATTCTCCATCCCCTTGCTCTGGGCGGATAGCGGGACTTCAGCCCTCTGCATAAACTTCCCAATGTCATGCAGCAGCGCCGCCAGTACTACGGTCTGATATTCTCTCTGATCAAAGCTCATGTCTTTCCCTCGGTTTATTTGAGTTTGCCGGGTATTTGCACGGCCCAAATAGAAAACCGCCTTGCCGGCCCGCTCTTGTTGGGTTTCGTTCCCTCAAACCAGCCCACGAATATGCAATTATCCCTCGCCCTGACCTCTCCGCCATGCAGAAGCGAGGAATTCAAACCAGGGTCGTCGCCTGGAAGCGGAGAGGTTTGGAAAGAAGTACTCCGGAATGGGCATGCACGAACCTTTTTTACCGTGGTTTCGAATTTGTTTCAATTTCGGCAATATTGCCGTGCCTCCCGTTGCTCTTGTCTACTTCAATTCACATATCTGTTACGGCATCCTTCACCAGGCGCCGCTCCATCTCGATAGCTTGTCTCTCCCGCACTAACTCAGCAGCCAATTCCTCTTCTGTGGGCAGATAGAGCTTGTACCTTGATGCGAATATCTGATTGTTTCCTTCGGGCAGGGTATAACGCACGACGGCTTCGCTCTTATCTGCGCACAATACTATGCCGATGGGTGGATTCTCGCCTTCGGCCATCATCTCCCGCTGATAGTAGTTGACGTACATCTGCATCTGGCCGAGGTCCTGGTGGGTGAGCTCGCCGATCTTCAAGTCGATGAGGACGAAGCAGCGGGCGAGACGGTTATAGAAGACCATATCGATATAGAAATTGCGCCCGTCAAGGACAATTCTTTGCTGGCGGGCCATGAATGCAAACCCTCTGCCGAGTTCCAGCAGGAAATGCTGAAGTTTCTCGATCAGCGCCCGTTCAAGGTCTGCTTCGAGAAACCGCTCTTCCTGGCGGATACCGACAAACTCCAGAACATAAGGGTCCTTTACCAAGTCTTCCGGTTTTTGGACTTCGTGGCCCTTTGTAGCCAGATCCATAACGCCGTCTTTATCCCGGCTCAGGGCGAGTCTCTCGAACAGCAGGGAGTTGATTTGGCGTTCCAGTTCCCGTGTGGACCAACGGGCCTTGACCGCTTCAACCTCATAAAATGCCCGCGCTTCGGGTTTTTCCACCCTCAAAAGCAGGCGGTAATGGGTCCATGTCAATTCTCGACGCACTGCGTCGATTTTCGGATACGCAATGTAAAAGCCTCGCATGTTCCAGAGATTTGAGTGGTCAAATCCCTTGCCGTACTCGGCCGACAGCCGCTGGGAAAGTCCCTTTATCAGCCTCTTTCCATAATCGGCCCGGGTTTCGCCCCCTTGTTCTTCTTCGACGATGATTCGGCCGATTTCCCAATAGGATGTAACCATGGCCGTGTTGACCGCTTGCCAGGCTTGGGCACGGGCCTGGGTAAGAACGGCCTTAATGCGCTGAAAAATCTGATCCAAATTGCTTGTATTTGTTGTTAGATCGTTCATTTAATCATTCTGCCTTCTATCATGAGAGCGCTAAAAAATGTCCGGGCGAACACAAGGTTCGCCCCTACGAGTTTGGCACAGCCGGGGGGGGCGGTTGTGCCACATGTAAGACCAACGAACCTGGAACTCTATGTATTTTCAACCCTGGCAACGTTGCCAATTCCCAACCTTATAGAGTTACCCGTATCCGCCCTTTGTCCAAAACTATCCCATATTTGGTATCCGGCCTCTGGCCTATAGAGGTTACCGCCAATTTGGGCAGGGCATATAGGCCGAATACATGCTTGATCCGCTTGGTAATCTTGGCTTTATACTGGTGGAAGTCCTCGGCCTCCATCTTGCCGATATTACCCAGATAGTTATTCCTGCGGCCGGACAAGAAACGGTCATTTCCGACCATGCGGCGATAAAGTTCCGTAATCTTATCCTGACTGGCGAAGATGTCCTGAATGCTCAAAAAGCAATCGTGGCAAGACCGGCAGGAGGTTTTCTCCAGGCGACAGTCTTTCTTCTGCATGGCAAAAAAGGCATAAATGGCCAAAAGCGCGGGCGGCAGGTCAAGTTCCGTTTCTTTATAAATCAACTTTTTGTCCGGTATGTTTACTGTCAAAACCGGTTTTGGTTCCCGGACTACTGAGAGCAACAAGGTGGCAGGGTCTTGCGGCGCTTTCAGCCGCTCACCGGAGAGCCTCTCTCGAATGGAAACAAACGGCATGGATATCAGGTTGATTTCCGCATATCTCGTACTTTTTACGTAGGTTTGCCCCTTTTGGTCCTGAAGTTCAATCTCTATGGGCACGGATGGAGGATAGAAAAAGTCACGGTTGCTCTCGAATTCGGGAGATACAAGTACGTGGTATATGCGATCCTGCCTCCGGCCGTACATCTGCGCGGCGACGGTCAGGCAGGAACTCATAGTCTTCCGGCCGCCTGCGACCAGGAAGAAAACCGCCGTTTCCGGATCGTTGGTCAGGGTGAAGGTAAGCTCCAAACATTTTTTGAGGAAACGTTCGTTATCATTCTCATCGGCGATGTCGTCTATTTCGCGACCGTTTTCGTCAGTTATTGTACATATATGGCCGGCATGGAAGTCTATTTGGCCTGCATCCAGGCCGTAATCTCGCAGATATTGATGGTACCGGCCGTCCACGGGGGAAAGCAGCATGGCGTTTATAATGTCCTTGCCGCTCCGTGTCGTGATCACGCGGATGGCATCTACCCGCCGACCCTCCTGGTGCAGGGCGTAAAAGGCCTCGGTAATCACCTGCGGACTGAGACCGCATACGGCAAAAAGGATGTTTTTCATTCGCGATCTCCACAACCGAGGGCTGCTGTGCTACACCTTTTCACCCTCACCCCGACCCTCTCCCGTCAAGGGAGAGGGAGTGTTTAGACTACTTACGAAATCATTGAAGCTCCCCGCTGCAAGCAACGGGGAATCTCCGTATGCAAGGTAAAATGCATCGTATTCGCTCGCTAACCCCGCTGCAAGCAGCGGGGAATGCGCTCGCTATGCATGTTCAACTACTGAAACTCCTGCAACCTGTAACTTGAAACTTGCAACTCGAAACTATTGAAACTCGTCTTCGACTATCTTGATCTGGCCTAACCCGAAGGTCGTCTGCTTGCCCAAGTGCACCTCCTCACAGATGCGGAGTACCGGCAGAAATTCTGCCAGGTCACCTTTATAAGTAACACTCCCAATCATCCCGCCCATCAGCATCCTTGTTTCCTGACGGTTGGAATACCGCTCCCAGTCAAACCAGCGAAGGTTGGACTCTTCTGTTCTTACGCCCCTGGCCCGTTCCACCAGGCCATGGTAGTTCAGGTCCGGCTCGCCATCCCCATAGCAAGCAAAAAGAGATGATATTCGCCTAAGAGCGGCCCGAATCAGCACATGAAAAGGTAAATCTGCCTTTAAATAATTCTCATGTTTTACACGGAGCGGAGTCTGCAGGTGGATGGTCAGGGCTTTAACCTCATTTGATGGCGGCCCTAGGAGCACCAGATGAGAAGTAATGTCTTCGCTTCTCAATCTCTTATCCTGGCCCGAATAGATAATCTGCCCATTTGCGGAAACGGTTTTCAATACAAATCCAGCCCGCTTTCCCTGGATACGTTTACCAATACCGGTTTGGCCCATCTGTTCAAAGGCATAGATGCAATAGGGGAGATATGTAGTAGCCCGGCCAAAAAGAAGGAGATTGAAATCAAAACCCTCGCCAGGCCGGAAATGTGTTTTGGAGTTCAGAGGTGGTTCGATTACAAAAGGGTGCGGGATGGCAGCTACTTTCTTGCCATGCAACGGAACGCTGTTTTTCTTCTCGAAAAAAAAGGCATAGATACAGCGGCTGCCCAGTAAACATTTCTGGCAATCCTGCCTCTTCAGAGCGCAGACCACGCGCTTTAGAGCTACACCAAAGGCCCCGCGAAAAGTTGATCCTTTAAAAGGAGGGAGAACGGCCTCGGCATTTAGCTCACAATTAAAGATGAAACGACCATATAGCATTTAAGCACCGCTTATGCGTTTACCCATAACAGTAACTCTGGCCGATTCTCCGCATCAAGCACGGCAACATTGCCAACGGCCTGTACGCCGTAAACCTGTTTGTTATCTTTCTGATAGCACAATAAAAATGGCTTTGTCAAAGATAAAAATAAACCCGGGGATTTGTAATTTTAAGGAAGAACCCGGCTGGAAGTGCCGCCTTCTATTTTCCGGCCACCTTTATTCCCCTAAAAAATATAGAG
>CAYSYZ010000067.1:0-6378 GCA_964435205.1 uncultured Desulfovibrionales bacterium | reverse complement strand
TCGCTTGATAGCTTGCCAAATCATATTAACGTGCTAGGATGATTTCATGAGGCTTTTGCCTTTTCACAGGGGACGTTACTTCACAGGGGACGTTACTGAAACAATAGTACTTTTCAGAGTCGGAACCAGGGAGGGACGTTCATAACATTATAACTTGAATAAACGACGGTTCTATGATACTGACTACGTATGCCACGAAAATCAAGAATAGATGCTCCGGGTGCACTTCACCATATCATTGCCAGGGGTATTGAGCGGAAAAAGATATTTCAGGACGATATAGATCGGCGTAATTTTTTAGAACGTCTTGGAACCCTTCTCACCGAGACCCGGACGGTGTGCTTGGCCTGGGCATTGCTCCCCAACCACTTTCATCTGTTGCTGCGCACCGGTTCTGTCCCGATATCCACAGTTATGAGGCGACTTTTAACCGGGTATGCCGTCTCCTACAATCGGAGGCATCGTCGTCACGGCCACCTGTTTCAAAACCGGTATAAATCGATTCTGTGCCAGGAAGACCCCTACCTATTGGAACTGGTGCGCTACATCCACCTCAATCCACTTCGTGCCAGGATGGTCGTGGATTGCAAAGACCTTGACACGTACCTCTACTGCGGCCATAGTGCTCTGGTAGGAAAAGCAAGAAATGACTGGCAAGACATTCACTATGTACTGCAATTGTTTCACGCCAAACTATCCACAGCCCGTCGTCGATACCGGGATTTTGTGCAAGAAGGCATAGCGTTGGGGAAGAGACCGTATCTGGTTGGTGGCGGCCTGATACGGAGCCAGGGTGGATGGTCAGCCGTAAAAGCGCTGCACAAGGTAAAATCATATCAGAAAGGTGATGAGCGGATATTAGGAAGCACCGATTTCGTCGAGCAGGTGCTATTAGAAGTCCAGGAGAAACTGGACCGGAAACATCATCTCAAGGCTCAAGGCTTTGATCTTGAAAAAATAGCCGCTCGGGTTGCTGATTTATTGGGTATACCACCTGAGGCGGTGTGGAAGTCGGGAAAGTACAGGGAAACGGTTCAGGGTCGCAGTCTATTGTGTTTCTGGGCAACCAGTGAATTAGGAATGAGTCAGACGTGGCTGGCACAAAAGCTGAACATTTCACAACCTTCCGTGAGCCAATCGATAAAGCGCGGCGAAGAATTAGCTCGGCTTAATCAATATTCGCTTATCGAAAAGTAGAATTCACCATATATTCCAGCAAATACGAAAATGTAGCATGATTGAAAAACACTTCGAAATATCCTTCATCGCAGACCTTGCCCTTCGGGAAAAGCAGATACAGCAGAACTACCGCCCGATCATCGCCGTACATAAATGGTTCGCTCGACGACCCGGCACTTTGTTTCGTGGGCTGCTTTTGTCCGAGTTTTCACAGCTCCCCCTGCGCGAAGCCTTTTATCGTGCGAATCAGTTCCCGGGTTTGCAAGTCCTTGATCCTTTCATGGGGGGTGGAACGCCGCTGTTGGAGGCCAATCGCCTTGGCTGCAACGTCATCGGGTTCGATATCAATCCGATGTCCTATTGGATTGTGAAACAAGAAATCGCGCATCTTGATGTCGATGTTTATACCGAGTCAGCGTATTCCTTTAGAAAAGAATTGGAGGAGGAAATTGGACACCTTTACAGGACGAGCTGCGTTTTCTGTGAGGCAGACGATGCCCATGTCAAATACTTCCTATGGGTAAAGGTGCTCAAGTGCCGTAATTGTAAGGACGATATCGACCTTTTCCCAGGCTATCTGCTTGCTAGAGATTCCCGGCATCCGAAAAACGTCTTTATTTGTCCCGGCTGTGGGCAATTGACGGAAACCGACAATCGAAAAGCAGGCGGCTCTTGTCGTTACTGCCATACTGTATTATCTCCAAATGGCCCTGCCAATCGGAATCGTTGCATATGTTCCAAATGCGGGACCATCAATTCGTTTCCGAATGCAACATTCGGACCTCCCCGTCATCGTTTGTTTGCAATTGAGTATTACTGCCCGTCCTGTAAGGGAAAACATGCCGGTCGGTTTTTCAAAGTGCCTGACTCCAAAGATCTCTCACGAGTCACAGAAGCCGAGCGGAAATGGGCGAAAATGCGCCCTAAGTATGTCCCGGAAGATGAGATTCCATCCGGCGACGAAACAAATCGTCTGCATCGCTGGGGGTATAAGCGGTATAAAGAAATGTTCAACGCCCGACAGCTTCTTGGCCTGGAGCTGTCCGCACGCTTAATCTCCCAGGTATCGAATGAGCGCGCGCATAACGCCCTCGCGACCAACCTTTCCGATTTATTGCGCTATCAAAACATGTTGTGCCGCTATGACACCATGGCGTTGAAGTCGCTTGATATCTTCTCTGTTCATGGCTTTCCCGTTGGTCTGATCCAATGCGAGTCGAATCTGCTGGGAATCATGGAACCCGACAGAAATACCTGCATAGGGAGCGGCGGCTGGGCGAACATAATTGAGAAATTCCGAAAGGCAAAATCCTATTGTGACAATCCCTTCGAGGTGAAATACAGTGGACGGAGAAAAGAAATCGTCCCGATAGATGGAGAATGGATTGGAGACCACCTAAATGGGGTCGGTAAATGGAAAAGGCGAACGGTTGATATTCGATGCGAGGATGCCGCAACAGTGGAGATCCCTCCTGCTTCCCTAGATGCTGTGTTCACCGATCCTCCCTACTTTGGAAACGTCCAGTATGCGGAGTTAATGGATTTCTGTTACGTATGGTTGCGCCGATTAGTGGGATGCACAGCACGGGCATTCGAAAGAGCATCAACTCGGAATCCTCAAGAACTGACCGGCAACGAAGACATGGGAAGAGGATTGGGGCATTTTGCCAGTGGACTGTCTTCCGTGTTTCAGCGGATAACAAGTGCTCTTAAACCCGGCTCGCCATTGGTCTTCACCTATCACCACAATGACCTGAAAGCGTACTATCCTGTTGCAGTTGCGATTCTGGACTCAGGATTGACATGCTCCGCTTCGCTGCCGTGCCCGGCAGAAATGGGAGCATCCATTCATATCAACGGAACGGGATCATCAATTATAGATACTGTCTTTGTATGCAGGTCAACGGGTGTTATGCCCAGAAAATGGCTGGTCGATTCAGCCGAAGGTGTGGCTCAGCTTGTAGCAGAAGACCTCCATAATCTCCGGTCTGGCAATGTCAAGCCGACACATGGGGATACGAGATGCATCGCCCACGGCCATCTTATTCGCTTGGCGATATGGTCTTTGCGGAAGAAATGGAATAAGAATGAAACGATCACCATGCGCATCACCAAGGTTGCTGAATGGCTTCAGGATTTCGGTGGATGGCCTGTAGTTGAAAAACACCTGAGGGATGCCGACGCCCTACATTCAGAAGCGCTTTTATTCGCCGTTCGCGAAAGTGATAAAGAATATGGAGCTGAGTATGCCGACATATCCTTTTGAAGCACCGCTCGAACAAATCCTCAAAAACCCAGAGCGCTACGTCGATGCGGTATTTTCGTGTCTGGAATCTGAGTTTCTGGTAATGCCCAAAGGCGGCGGCTTTATCGAATACCCGGTTTTCGAGCGCGGCTATGAGGCTTTGAAGGCGGCGACCAAGGGTTTTACTGAACTTGAACCGAAAAATGTATTCCCGGTGATGGTATCCGAGCCGATTTCAATGGTGGTGTTGCGCACCATGCTCGGGTTTACACCGCCTGAATGGGGTTATGTTACAACTCAAAGAACGGGAAGCAGCGTCACCCAGGGATTTGTCCGATCACTTGACCGGAAAGTAAGAATGGCCCCAGAGACTCCTCTCAATACCAACGGGGTGACTAACGAAAGGCTCAAGGCGTTGGTGGAAACCGCATGTCATTTGCTTTCGGAGGGTGTTCCGGAAGTGGAAGAGGATCAACTGCATCGCTTGGATAAGGCGGATACGAAACACGGAGTAGAAAGCATCAAAAATCTCGTCGGAATGGGCGTTCCTTACGCCATGCTTCTATATGAGCGCTTCCTCGGCAGGCCGTTTGCCGGTCATCGTGATTCGGTCAGCGAACTGGTCGGGGATAGCCTTGAGTCGGCCATTGAAGACGTACTTACCAAGATGGGAATCAGCTATCGTAAGACGAAGCGCGCAGAACGAATCGAAGGGTTCGACCAAACACCGGATTTCATTATTCCAAGCGAGTTCAACCCGCAGATTATTATTGAAGCGAAGATTACCGAAGATGACGGCACAGCCAGGGACTAAGCGACTCGGATTCAGCACCTTGGTGAATTGAGTCTTGCCGGTCGTCCTAAAGACAATCCCAAATACGAAGTGATTGCCTGCATTGGCGGTCGAGGATTCGGTGTTCGGCGAGAGGACATGAAGAAGATGATCCTTGCGACCAGGGGAAAGGTCTTTACGGTAAAGACCTTGGATCATCTAATCGAAAATACGCGTCTGAAGGAATTTCAGACAAAGGAAGGATGAGATATGGCCTAATCGGCTCACCAGGGGCTTCTCGCCCCCAGCCCCCCACCACCTGGCATCCGCCTGCGGCGGACTAGGCGGTTCATAGAAAAAGGAATCAAACTTTGGACCGGATACTGAACATCTTCAATCGCCTCTTCGTCCTATGGGTCATCCTGGCTGGAAGTGCCGCCTTTTATTTTCCGGCCACCTTTATTCCCCTAAAAAATATAGAGAACGTTTTTTTGCCATGACGATCTTGCCACGAGCCAAAATTGACTTTTTCTCCTTCGCTTGATAGCTTGCCAAATCATATTAACGTGTTAGGATGATTTCATGAGGCCTTTTAAGATCATAGCGCTTTCCTCCTTTCTTATTCTCCTGTTCCTTGCCCCTGCCTTTGCCGGTGAGCCTACGGCAAAAGAAATTCTGGACCGGATCGATAAGATGTGGCGGGGTGAATCCAGTTTTGGTGAAGTAACCATGGAAATTATTACTGCTCATTGGCGTCGATCGCTTACCATGGACGTATGGTCACTAGGCAAAGAGCATTCTCTGGTCAGAATTACCTTGCCCATCAAGGAAAAAGGCGTGGCCACGCTGAAGGTGGAAAAAAATATATGGAACTATCTGCCTAAGATCAACCGGGTGATCAAAATACCCGGTTCTATGATGATGGCCAGCTGGATGGGCAGCCATTTCACCAATGATGACCTGGTAAAGGAAAGTACCTTTGTGGATGATTATACCTCGCGACTGTCCTTTAGTGGTCTCCGAAACGGCCAGTTTATTTATGAGATCGAGTGTATTGCAAAACCCGAGGCAGCAGTTGTCTGGGGAAAGGTGGTTATCACCGTCCAGAAGGAAGACCTTATCCCTCTTAAAGAGTTCTTCTATGACGAAGATGGAAAGCTCATGCGTACCATAACCTTTACCGATGTTCGAACTTTCGGTCGTAGAACAATCCCAGCTGTACTTACCCTGATGCCTGAGGACAAACCGGAAGAGTTAACCCGCATAACCTATAACAGTTTGCAGTTCGGTGTCAGCTTAGATAAGAACTTTTTCAGCCTGAAAAATTTGAAACGGTAGCTGCTTATGATAGTCGTTAAGCTGGCCTGGCGTAATCTCTGGCGCAACCCGAGGCGAACCCTCATCACGGTGTCGGCCATGTCCCTGGGACTGGCTATAATGATCATCACTTTTTCCCTGGTCGAAGGGATGAGGGACCAGATGGTGCGCTATGCAACCAAACTCTATTCTGGCCATATACAGATTCACAAAAGAGGATACTCCGAGAGCAGAGATATCTATGACTACATGACGGCTGGCGGCACGGATATCATAAGTGCCGTAAAAAAACTCGATCTCAACGCATCTCCCAGGCTGTTTGGCAGTGGCCTGGCCAGTTCCATGGAAAACTCGACCGGGGTTGTCCTGTGGGGGATTGACCCGCAGCAGGAGCGCCAGGTAACGGAACTGGGCAGCCACATCCTGAAAGGCCGTTTTCTTGAGGGATCCCATGGTAAGGAGGTGGTCCTGGGGAAAATGCTGGCAGAGAGCCTCCAGGTGGGCATAGGCGACGAAGTGGTTATACTGACTCAGTCCGCCGATGGCTCTCTGGGAAATGATATTTTCTTTGTTTGCGGTGTGCTCCGGGGCATAGGTGACGAAATCGACAGGGGTGCGGTGATCATGGGTATTAACGCCCTTCAGGAGCTTCTGATCCTTCCGGGCAAGATTCACGAGGTTTCCATATCGCTTAAGCATCCGGAGACGGTCGATGCCTTTAAAGCACACCTGACCAGGATCCTGGGAGGCCGGGACCTTGAGGTTCTCAGCTGGAAAGAGATTTTTCCGCAGTTGAAAGAGATGCTGGAACTGTACAAAGTATCGATGTACATCATGCTGGTGATCATCTTTGGCCTGGCCTCTC
>CAYSYZ010000066.1:0-11134 GCA_964435205.1 uncultured Desulfovibrionales bacterium | reverse complement strand
ATGGTTTATACCCGCGACCCCAGGAAACCCACCATCAATAAGCCCACTTCTATGAAAGAAAGAAATCAGTACATTCTTTCGGATGAGGAACTGGTTACTCTGGCCCGTTGGGTGTGTGCGATTGAAGATCATTACAGTAAAGAGGCTGGCTACTTCAAGCCGATGGATATCGAGTGGGCCAAGGACGGAGATGGCGAGAAAGTGGGCAGCGGTAAGGTTTATATTGTACAGGCCCGGCCGGAGACGGTTCATTCCCAGAAGGATGTCAATTTTATAGAGACGTATGTCCTGAAGGAGACGGGAAAGCTTCTTTTATCCGGGCAGGCGGTCGGTTCGAAGATAGGCCAGGGTAAAGCGAACATTATCAAGAGTTCCAAGAACATCCTGGATTTCAAACCCGGGCAGGTGCTGGTGACAGATATGACTGACCCTGACTGGGAGCCGATCATGAAGATTGCGGCGGCCATTGTTACGAACCGGGGTGGGCGGACATGTCACGCGGCTATTGTATCGCGAGAACTGGGTATCCCCTGTCTTATCGGGACGGAGAAGGCCGACAAGATTTTGAAGACTGGTCAATCCATTACCATTTCCTGCTGTGAGGGAGAAACTGGTCATATATATGACGGTTTGCTTAAATACGACGTAGAACGTACTGATCTGAAAAAGGTGCCCAAGACCCGCACCAAGATAATGATGAATGTAGGTATCCCCGAAAAGGCCTTTATCCAGGGCCAGATACCGAACGATGGTGTGGGCCTGGCTAGAGAAGAATTTATCATCAACTCTCACATTGGTATACACCCGTTGGCTCTTATTCATTACAAGGAACTTAAGAAACAGGCATCAAAAGATAGAAAGCTGGCAAAGGTCGTAGATCTAATCGACCAGCGCACGCCTCATTACAAGGATAAGGTGCAATTTTTCATAGATACTCTGGCTCAAGGGATTGGACGTATCGGTGCCGGTTTTTATCCGAACGATGTTATTGTGCGCCTTTCCGACTTCAAGACAAACGAATACGCCAACTTAATCGGTGGTTTCCTTTATGAGCCGGTGGAAAGCAATCCCATGATTGGGTGGCGCGGGGCTTCCCGGTACTATGATCCGTCTTTTGAACCGGCTTTTGCCCTGGAATGCAAGGCCCTCATCAAGGTCAGGGAAGAAATGGGCTTGACCAATGTAAAGGTTATGGTCCCATTTTGCCGGACTGTAGAAGAGGGTAGGAAGGTTATAGAGGTTATGAAGAAATATGGCCTGGTTCAGGGTAAGAAAGGGTTAGAAGTCTATGTAATGTGCGAAATACCCAGTAATGTAGTTTTAGCGGATGAATTTTCCAGGGTATTTGATGGTTTTTCCATCGGGTCTAATGACCTGACACAGCTTACCATGGGGTTGGACCGGGACTCGGAACTTATTGCTCATATTTCTGATGAACGTAATGAGTCCGTAAAGCGCTTAATTGCTCGGGTTATTAAAGTGGCAAGGAAAAATAAAAAGAAGATAGGTATTTGCGGTCAAGCTCCTAGTGATTTTCCTGATTTTGCTGAATTTCTTGTGGAGTGTGGTATTGACTCCATGAGCCTGAATCCGGATACAGCGGTCAAAACGAGGCTGCTGGTGGCGGAGAAGGAAAAGAAACTGGGAATAAAATAGAGTAATGGGTAATCAGTGATGAGTGATGAGGGGCGTAAAGCGCCAAAAACTCATACCCCATTACTCATAACTCATCACTGGTTTTTTTATGTCCCCATCTCCCAGGAACTGAGGTATTTTTCTTGTTCCTTAGTTAGCTTGTCAATATGTATACCCATTGACTGGAGCTTCATTACGGCAATCTGGCGGTCGATCTCATCTGGAACCGGGTAAACTTCCTTTTTCATCTGGTCATGGTGTTTTACGATATATTCCGCAGTAAGGGCCTGGTTGGCAAAACTCATGTCCATAACGCTGGACGGATGCCCTTCGGCGGCAGCAAGGTTAATAAGTCGCCCCTCACCCAATACGTTAATATGCTTACCGTTGACCAGCGTATATTCTTCTACGTATTCCCGAATCAGGCGTCTCTTTTCTGTTATTTCGGCCAGGCCGTCGAGATCTAACTCGACGTTAAAGTGACCCGAGTTGGAGACAATAGCGCCCTCTTTCATCTTGAGAAAATGTTCCTTGCGTATGACATGTATGTCACCGGTGAGTGTACAATAGATATCTCCTATCGGGCATGCGGCATCCATGGGCATGACCTCATAGCCGTCCATAACCGCCTCCAGGGCCTTTAGGGGGTCGACCTCGGTGATAATCACCCGTGCTCCCATCCCACGGGCCCGGGTGGCTACACCTCGGCCACACCACCCATAGCCGCAGACTATAAAAACGCTCCCCGCCAGGAGGCGGTTGGTGGCTCTGACGATGCCGTCGATAGTACTCTGACCCGTTCCGTAGCGGTTGTCAAAGAAGTGCTTTGTTTTGGCGTCATTGACGGCGACTATAGGGTAGCCGAGAACCTTATCCTTGGCCATGCTGCGGAGGCGGATGACGCCGGTTGTCGTTTCTTCTGTCCCGGCCAGAATGGATGGTATGAGATCTTTTCTCTCGGAATGGAGCGTCGACACGAGGTCCGCGCCGTCATCCATGGTGATCATGGGTTTTATTTCCAAGGCTGAACGGATGTGGCTGTAGTAAGTATCGTGATCCTCGCCTTTGATGGCAAAGACAGGGATGTCGCTGTTCTTAACCAGAGAGGCAGCCACGTCATCCTGGGTGCTGAGAGGGTTGGAGGCGCAGAGAACCACTTCAGCTCCTCCAGCCTTTAATGTTTCCATCAGGGCCGCTGTTTCCGTAGTCACATGAAGACAGGCGGCAAGGCGTATCCCCCGGAGCGGCTTTTCCTTTTTGAACCGGTCACGGATAATGTTTAGCACCGGCATAGTCTGACCGGCCCATTCTATCCGCAGTCTTCCTTTATCTGCCAGTTTTTTGTCTTTGACATGGTATTTCATGACCACTCCCCAATCTAGCCAGTCAGGAATGTTACAGGCCGGCTTTGTCCTTTAAGAGTTCCACCTTATCTAGTTTTTCCCATGTAAATTCAGGCTCCGTACGGCCAAAGTGTCCGTAGGCAGCCGTTTTCTTGTATATGGGCCGTCTCAAGTCAAGATAGTCGATGATGTCCCCTGGCTTGAAGCTAAAAGTATCCGTAATAATTTTGACAATCTGGTCCGTAGAAATGACTTCTGTTCCAGAAGTATTTACGTTGATGGAGAGCGGCCTGGCCACGCCGATACTGTATGCTACCTGCACTTCACATTCTCGAGCCAGTCCGGCCGCCACTATATTTTTGGCTACGTATCTGGCCATGTAGGACGGGCTGCGATCTACCTTTGTCGGGTCTTTGCCGGAGAAGGCGCCGCCGCCATGATGTCCTCGCCCACCGTACGTATCCACGATGATTTTTCTGCCGGTCATACCGCAATCGGCCAGCGGTCCACCTACGACAAAACGACCTGTCGTATTGATCAGATATTCCGTGCCGTCCGTCAAGAGCTGCGCAGGGATGACCTTTTTGATGACTTCCTCTACGATAGACTCTTTGATGTCATTGTACGATACCTCTGGAGTATGCTGCGCAGCAATAACTACGGTAGGTATGGATACCGGTCTTCCGTCAACATAGCGGACCGTAACCTGGGTTTTACCGTCTGGCCTGAGGAAGGCAAGAATTCCTTTTTTCCGAACTTCGGCCAAACGCATGGCCAGCTTGTGGGCATACCAGATAGGCATAGGCATATAATCCGGGGTTTCATCAGAGGCGTAGCCAAACATGAGACCTTGATCACCGGCTCCCATTTCATGGAATAGCCCGGTGCCATTTACACCCTGGGCGATGTCCGGGGACTGCTTGTCAATACTGACTAAAACCGCACATGTCTGCCAGTCGAAACCCATGGATGAATCGGTATACCCGATTTCTTTAATGGTGCCCCGTACAATTTGCGGCATATCCACATAACAACCTGTCGTTATCTCACCGGCAATCATAGCCATACCGGTGGTCACTAATGTTTCGCAGGCTACCCGGCCCGTCTTATCCTTTTCCAGTATGGAATCCAAAATGGCGTCAGAGATCTGGTCTGCCACCTTATCCGGGTGTCCCTCAGTTACCGATTCTGAGGTAAAAAGGCAGTTTTTCAGGAACATGTGGTGATCCTCCTTTTGCAAACTTGCGGTATATAAACAGACGCACTAGTCATTGTCAAGTTATTAAGGAACTGGACCTGTTCAGCGACGAAACAGACATCCTTACCTATCGTCGATATGTTTTCCAATTTTCTTTACAAGGGAGTTCCTTTTAGGAGACGGTGTTGTTCACGACTGAGTTTGGACTGACCATGCCACCTGAGAGTATGAGCTTGAAGGCATCTTCGACAGACATATCCACGTTGATTATCTCTTCCTCTGGCACTATGAGATAAAATCCGGAAGTTGGGTTAGGAGTTGTTGGCACAAATACACTGATCATTTTGGAATTGAGATTGGCAGAGAGTCCCTTGCAGGTCTTTCCGGTGATGAATGCGATGCTATAGATTCCTCTGCGGGGGTATTCAATCATTACTACCTTTTTAAAGTGATTGGCATCTTTGACTAATATGGCTTCTGTGACCTGTCTTAGGGCGCCGTAAAGAACTCTGATTAATGGGATTTTGCTTACGAGCGTTTCCCAGTAGGATAAGGCCTTTTTGCCGACATAGTTGCGGACCAGAAGCCCCGCGATCAAGGCCAGAATGACCGTATAAGCGATACCCAGGCCAGGGAGACGGAATGGTAGATAGGTATTAGGGTCAAATTTCTCCGGGAGGATATGGACGACCGAATCGACAAACCTTATCATCCCCGATGCAACGTATATGGTTACGAAAATAGGAATAATGACAAAGAGCCCGGCCAGAAAGATGTTTTTAATCTTATTTACGAATTGTTTCATGGGAGGCCGTTCTATACGATGTGGTTGTTATTGTCTACATAGACGATGCGGGGTTTGTAATTTACTAACTCGTCTGCGCTGTAAAGGGCATAGGTGGCAACTATTATGAGGTCACCCACAGCTCCCTTGCGGGCAGCGGCACCGTTAAGGCAGGTAATGCCAGAGTCAGCAGGTCCTTCGATAGCATATGTCTCAAATCGTTCGCCATTATTTAGATTGTAAACCCTGACCAGTTCAAACGGCAAAATATCCGCCGCTTTCATAAGAGAGACGTCTATGGTCAAACTGCCTTTGTAATTTAGATCGGCTTCGGTTACACGTACCCGGTGCAGTTTCGATTTCAGCATGAGCCTTTGCATTTATTGTCCTTCTGCCCGCAGCAGGCAGTTGTCGATAAGGCGTGTTTTGCCTATACGTACGGCTAACGCCAGTAGCGTCTTTTCATTAATCATATCTTGTTCCGCCAGTGTCTCCGGATGACAGAGACTGATATATTCTATCCTTGCCTGGTCGTGTCCGGCTATAATTTTTCTTACTGCCTCTTTAATGGGCCTGGCCTTCTTTTTCCCTCTAAGGACCATTTCTTTCGCGGCGGTAAGGGACTGATAGAGACTGAGTGCTGCTCTTCTTTCTTCAGACGATAAATAAGTATTTCGCGAACTCATGGCCAAGCCATCTTCTTCCCGGACGATAGGTCGCGCGGTAACTTTTATGCCTAGGTTTAGGTCACTAACTAGGCGCCGGATAAGCAGGCATTGCTGGTAATCCTTCAACCCGAATACCGCCACGTGGGGCTGTACGATATGGAATAGCTTGGTTACTACTGTGGCTACTCCGCGAAAATGCCCCGGGCGATTTTGGCCGCAAAGCGGTTGCGTTAATTTTTCTATTTCCACATGCGTCTGAAATCCGGATGGATACATGTCATGCGGAGATGGATGGAAAATAACGTCCACACCTGCCTTTTCAGCCAATGCGCGATCACGATTTAGATCTCGAGGATAGCGTTTGTAGTCCTCGGCAGGACCGAACTGCAGCGGATTTACAAAAATACTCACCACCAGAAAATCGCATTTTTTGCGACCATAAGTCATCAGGCTCACATGACCTTCATGGAAGTACCCCATGGTTGGCACGAGGGCAATACGCTTGCCCTCGGCCCTCATTTGCCGGGACAGGGACTGCATCTTCGCAATCGATTTAATTACCTTCGTGGTTGGCAATTTCAAACCGGCATCCTTGTGAGGACGCAATTTAACAATGCCCTTACCTTTCTGTCAAGATTTCTTAGCTTTTAAAATTAAGTATTTATGCATGGTTTTTCTGTTTGAGGAGATTACTTAAACGAACAAAATCTTGAACCTCCAGGGTTTCGGCCCTTCTCTGTCCATTAATACGCAAGATTTCCAGGACATTCTTAATCAATGCAGGTGGGAAGTTGGGCCCCGTAAGGGCATTTTGCAGAGTTTTCCGCCGCTTCTGGAAGGCAACTTTAACCAGGTTTTTGAAATGGGATTCGTCTATAGCGACTATATCGGGAGGATGGAAATGGATAGCGATCACCAGGGAGTCTACTTCCGGTCGCGGATAAAATTGGCTTGCGGGGACAGTCATGACTTTTTCAATAGCGGCACAATAATTAAAAAGTACAGTGAGAATACCGTATTTTTTACTACCACAGGGGGCCAGTATCCTTTCGGCCACCTCCTTTTGGAGCATAAAGAAAGCATTTTTGAACGATGAGCGATTTTCCCATATTTTAAAAAGTATCGGGCTTGAAATATAGTAGGGCAGGTTACCAATTATCCTTAGTTTTTGGCGGTACTTTCTCTCTAATGCGGCAAAATCAACTTCCAGGATGTCCTGGTGGACTATTTCCATTGTCGGAGGAAGGGTGTATTCTTCCTGCAGTACGGCAATCAGGCGAGGATCAATCTCAAAGGTTATAAGCCTTTTAACCTCAGCCGCCATCGGCAGTGTGATAATGCCTAGGCCTGTGCCAATCTCAACCACTACGTCTTCTGATTTAAACGCCGCTTTTTGGACTATCGTTTCGCCGACACGAGGGTTTATCAGGAAGTTCTGCCCCCGACTTTTCAAAGGCCGTATGCGGTACTTTCTTAATAGATTTTGTGGGCTGGTCATTTATGGCCTGGCGCGGAGGCGTTTTGATTGACGCTTTGCCTTGAGGTATGTAAGGCCATAGAGTGCGAAGAAATAGGCCATAACTGCTGGTATAAGGCCAAGGGCTACTCCACCGACGAGCATGGTTATGGTCAATTCTTGGCCTACGCAGGCTATATCTACAATGGAATAAGTATGTGGCAGAGTTATATTAGATGAAATGATCCTTTTCCCGAGGTGATAGGCCAGATAATAATGAACAGGCATGGTGACCGGATTACTGACGATGGTAGCTCCAAGAAGCCCAGCCACGCGGCTGCTTTTAAACAAAGAGGTTATTGAAATGATTATCACGGCGTGGAGAGGTATGGTCGGAGTGAGGCCGATGAAAACACCGATGGCCATGCCTGAGGCGATAGAGTATGGATTACCTTTGAGATTCTTCATGCGGAGGTAATAGTATTTTAGCGTTCGTTTTAAAGTCATAGTCTATGCCGGGCATAGGTATCAATATCCGAGCCCGAAACCTGTCCTTTTAGAAAACGATGATATCCGGCTACAGCAATCATAGCGGCATTGTCTGTGCAAAGAGACGGGTTCGGCACGAAGACGCCGATTCCTGCCGTTTTTGTGGCAGCACTGAGCGCTTCTCTTAGGCGGCAATTAGAGGCTACGCCACCTACAGCTACAATATTTTTGACCTCGCACTTAAGAGCAGCCTTCACTGTTTTGTCTACAAGGACGTCAACTACTGCTTCCTGAAAAGCAGCAGCGGTATCTTCATACGGCAGGGGTATCTGTGCCTCACGGCAATAATGGAGGTAATTGGCTACTGCTGTCTTAAGGCCGCTAAAGCTGAAGTCAAAAGAATCCTTGCTGATAATGGCCCGGGGAAAGTCGATCTTCTCGGGATTGCCCCCCCTGGCTAGCCGGCTAATGACCTCTCCTCCCGGGTAGCCAAGCCCGAGCATTTTGGCCACTTTATCGAAGGCTTCGCCAGCGGCGTCATCCCGGGTTTGCCCCAAGAGATGATAGTCTGTATGGCCGGATACGTAATAGAGGGCGGTATGTCCGCCGGAGACCAGAAGACTGACATAAGGAAAGGAAGGGATGTCCTTTTCAAGGTAAATAGATAAAAGGTGCCCTTCGATATGGCTTACGCCGATTAGCGGGAGACCGCGTGCATAGGAGAGGGCTTTCGCAAAAGAAAGGCCGACAAGCAGTGAACCTACTAATCCTGGTCCTTGTGTGACGGCCACGGCCTCGATATCGTTTAAGGAAACTCCAGCCCTGGTTAAGGCCTCCTCCACTACAGGGTATATGACTTCTATGTGCTTGCGCGAGGCCAGTTCCGGCACAACGCCACCGTAACGGCGATGTACCTCCATCTGGGAAGCAACAATACTCGACAATATTGTCTTCCCATCCTTTACCACAGCCGCCGCTGTCTCATCACAGGAACTTTCTATACCTAAAATAAGCATGTCTAGACCTTGTTAGCGCAGCCCAAGGCCTTTATTCGGTTCGTAATGATTTGCTCTACTTTTTCCCGGGCCGGACCCAGGATCTTCCTGGGGTCAAAAATTTCAGGTTTTTCAGCCAGAATGCGGCGAATAGTACTGACGAAGCCTAAACGGAGATCAGTATCAATATTGACCTTAGCCACCCCCAGCTTTATGGCTTTTTGGATTTCCTCAAGGGGCACGCCTCTGGCTTCTCCAACCGGTATGCCTGCATCTACGGCCTCTCGAAGAAGATCGGGTAAAATCGAAGACGCGCCATGCAGAACAAGGGGGATGCCGGTATTTTTTTTAACCGTTTCCAACCTTTCCAGATCGAGGTGAGCAGCACCTTTGTATTTGAAGGCTCCGTGAGACGTCCCTACGGCAGGAGCCAGGGAGTCCACGTTTGTTTCCTGCACAAAACGGGACGCTTCATCGGGATGCACGAGTACAGCCTCTCTTTCGGCGACGGACACAGTATCTTCTACGCCCAGGAGGCGACCGAGTTCAGCTTCTACTGAGACACTGGCCGGGTGTGCCATTTCAACCACCTGTTTGGTCAAAGCTACGTTTTCGGTATATGGCAAGTGTGAAGCATCGATCATGACCGAGGTAAACCCTGCTCTGATACACGCCTTGATCGTTTCTATGTTGTGTCCGTGGTCCAGGTGAAGGGACACGGGGACGGCTGTCTGTTCCGCCAGCGTTTTAGCCATGGATACGATGGTTGGCAATCCTGCATAACTGATAGCTCCCTCTGTAGCCTGGATAATCACCGGAGCACGCAGTCTATCGGCTGCCTGGACAATAGCCTGCAATGTCTCCATATTGCAGAAGTTGAAAGCTCCGATTGCATAGCCTTCCCGATAAGCCCTGGTTAATATGTTTTTGGCCGGTACAAGTGGCATTAGGATGTTCTTTCTCCTATTATGAATTGTTCGGCAACAAGTACGTCTTCTTTACTTCCAATGTAAAGCGGCACACGTTGGTGTAGTTCCTTCGGTTCAAGGTCCAGTATGTTTTGAAAGCCGGTACTGGCATAACCACCTGCCTGCTCAACGACAAAGGCCAAGGGATTACACTCACACATAAGACGCAGCTTACCAAAAGGTTTTTTGGGATCCCTTTTATCAGCGGGATACATGAAAATGCCGCCATGCATCAGATTACGATGAAAATCGGCCACCAGCGAACCGATATAACGCCCCGTATATGGCCGTCTGGTTTGTCTATCCGGGGTTTTAAAATAATTTACGAGGTTTTTCACTTCATCAGGCCAGTAGTTGTAGTAGCCTTCATTGACACTGAAGGTCTTTCCTCGTGAGGGCATCTTGATATTTTCATGGGATAATAAAAACTCGCCGATGCTTGGAAATAGCGTAAATCCATGTACGCCATTACCTGACGTATAGACCATCATTGTGCTGGAGCCGTAAATGAAGTAACCGGCGGCGACCTGTTTGAGACCTTTTTGCAGGAGATCTTCTAGAGTTGGATCGGCTGGCGGCGCAGTCACACGCCGGTAAACGGAAAAGATAGTGCCAATACTGACATTTACGTCAATGTTCGATGAACCATCCAGAGGATCAAAGATCAGGACATAATTGCCTTTAGGGAATCTTTCCGGAATGTGTATTATGTCCGGGTCTTCTTCTGAAGCCATAGCGCACAGTTCTCCGGTGTGAGCCATGCGTTCGATGACGGTCCTGTGGGCGAATTCATCCAACTTCTGTACTTGTTCTCCTTGAATGTTTTCTCGCCCGGCATAACCCAGGATATCCACCAGACCAGCCTTATTTACTTCCCGGGAGATGATTTTGGCGGCGACGATAAGTTCGGACAACAACCTGGTGAAGGCGCCAGTAGCTTCAGGATGCGCTTTCTGGGTAGTCAGTAAGTGTTCAATGACTGTTGCTCCTAATACAGACACCATGGCTTATCTCCTTGTAAACATAAAGCTTTGGCCAAGTTTTACCACAAAGCCGACTAAAAAGCCAAGGCTTAAAAATAGAATTTGGTTAGCTGTACCGCCTGGATTTTGAAGGCATCACGACTGGGACACGGCGATTCCATGGATAAAGAAATCGCTGATCTGCTTGGCTGCGGTGTTGATGCTGTATTTTTTTTGGGGAGACAGGATCCAAAAACGGGACATTTCGTCTAAGGCCCCGAAAAAGGCGCGCTTCGCTATACCCGGTATAACCTCTTTACGAATGACACCCTTTTCTTGTCCCTTTTTTATGATGGAGGAGATTATATTTAGATATGCGGCAAATTTCACATTACGGTATTCCTTCATAAATTTGGTACTCTGCCTAATTTCGACCTGAAGTACCTCGGCTAGGTCCCTATTTTCTTCTACAATTTTTAAGTGGACCTGGGCAAAAACCTCCAGTTGTTTTAGAGGATTTTCCTCCTTGGCCAATTCCTGCCGCATGTTAGCTATGATTTTACCCATCTCTTCTTCAAAAAGGGAGATGAGGATGTCATATTTATTACTAAAGTAGAGATATATGGTGCCGTCTGC
>CAYSYZ010000065.1:0-11246 GCA_964435205.1 uncultured Desulfovibrionales bacterium | reverse complement strand
GGATCCGGACCTTGGCCCGCAGCTCTTCTGGATCATAGGGCCTGGTTATATAATCATCAGCTCCAACCTCGTATGCCTTAAGCCTATCTTTGAGAGTGTTTTTTGCAGAAACAACTAAAACCATGATGCCCGATGTCTGGCTATCCGACTTCAGCCGACGGCAGACCTCATAACCATCGATTCCGGGCATCATAATATCCAGGATAACGAGATCGGGCTTAAAGTCAGTAACGCGCCTTAGGGCCTCTTCACCGCCTTGGGCAAATTCCATCGTGTAATTTAGCCGACTGAAAACCCGATTTATGGCCTTTAAGTTGTTACTTTCATCGTCTACTACCAGGATCCGGTTCATGCCTGTCTCTTTACCTTTTTGCACAGGACAACTGTCAGATTTTCATTCGTAATAGGTTTGATGTAACTGCCTTCTTTTTGGCCATTAACGGGCCTCTCGGATTTAGCCCTCTGGATCAACCGGTATTCGAATCGTAAATGTGGTCCCTACCCCCACCGTGCTTTCCACGTTTATGGTCCCTTTATGTTTCTTGATGATGTTATAGGCGACGTTAAGCCCTAAACCTGTTCCTTTCCCTATCTCCTTGGTGGTGAAAAACGGATCGAATAGCTTAGAAAGGTTTTCCTTTGGGATACCTGATCCCGTGTCGCTTATCTTAATCTCCACATGTCCGTTATCGGCCCTGGTTGCAATCTTGATCTCGCCCTGGTTCTCTATGGCCTGCGCGGCATTGACCAGAAGATTCATGAAAACCTGGTTAAGCTGATGAGGATAGCCTTGCACCCGGGGAAGGTCACCATATTCCTTTTGGACCGTAGCCTTGTATTTGAGTTCGTTCCAGACAATATTCAGGGTTGATTCAAGGCATTTATTGATGTCCGCAGCCTGTAACTTATCCTCATCTGGATGGGCAAAGTCCTTAAGATCAAGGACAATCTTCTTAATCCGTTCAGTTCCTTCCTGGCTCTCCTTAATAAGGTTTTCGGTATCGTCTAAGATAAAATCGATGTCAATTTCAGCTTCCAGCGCCCTGATCGCCTCTACTTCTTCTGAGAGGAGCTTGCGGCATTCCTCGCTGGCCATGATACCTCTCAGGTCTGCAACCAACTTTCTGTATCGTTTTATGAGCGTGCTAAGATCTCTTTGATAGTCTGACAATGTGTTCAGATTACTGCTGACGAACCCGGTGGGGTTATTAATTTCATGAGCTACGCCCGCGGCAAGCTGCCCGACAGAGGCCATCTTCTCAGACTGTATCATCTGCGCCTGAGTCTCTTTTAATTTTACCAGTGTCTGTTCCAATTCCTCTTTACTTTTTCGAAGCTCGGCAATGCGCTCTGAAAGCATCTCCTCCAGCCTCTCACGGTAAGCCCGATTATCGATCTCAAGCTGACGGCGGTGCAATGCGTTCTTCACACCGATCAGCAATTCTTTGGGATGAAACGGTTTAACAACATATCCATAAATGCCCACCTCCAGGACAGTCTCTGCGGTGGACGGATCGTCCATCACGGTGACCATGACCACCGCTGTATCCCGATGCTCGGCTAAGACATACCGGATAAAATCCAGTCCTGATTCCCCGGGCATCTTCATATCGCAAAGGACCAGCTCGAAGCTTTGCTCCTTCAAACGCTCACGGGCCTCTGCTGCGTTGGCGGCCAGAGTACAGTTGTAACCGCCATTCTCAAGTATTCGCGCGATCAGTCGCCGAACAGGCTCTTCGTCGTCCACGACCAATATTTTTGTCATGATTGTCCTCCGTCCTCGGCCGACCTATCTACGATCCGCCCAGGCGGATAGGCCTGGCGGCCAGGCGTCTTATACCAAGTTGCATTCAAATCCCCCTCGATGTGACCGTTCACCGTTGACCGTTGGCCGTTCACCGAAGAAGACGTTTTTCGCCCTTTTCACGGACAACGGTGAACTGATAACGGTGAACGGTTACATTACAACTTAGTCTTACTCATTTTTTTGGTCCAACACACTCCGAATGATCCTGGCTATCTCGCTTTTAACGATCGGTTTCATGACCAGTTCCCTAATACCTACGGCCCTGGCCTTCTCTCCCGTGATCAACTCACTATATCCAGTACAGAGAATAATCGGAATATCTGGCCGGATTCTTAAGAGTTCTCTGGCTAATATTTCACCCGTCATGTTAGGCATGGTCTGGTCGGTGATGACCAGGTCAAATTTGTCGGGTCGTGCCCGGAAGGCCTCAAGGGCCTCTACGCTGCTCGTTCTGACGACTACCTGATAGCCAAGGGACTCAAGCATCTGTTTGACCATGTCAACCAGGGGCTTTTCATCATCCACAAAAAGGATTCGCTCGCTACCGGTGGGAATGGAGGCAACAACCTCAGTCTCCAGTGCCCCGTACCCCTCGATTCTCGGAAAATATACGTGAAAGGTAGTCCCTTTGCCTGGCTCACTGTCAACAGCGATTGCTCCACCATGGCTTTTGACAATACCATGAACAACCGCAAGCCCCATACCGGTTCCCTCGCCTGGTCCTTTGGTGGTGAAGTAGGGATCAAAGATTCTTTCCATGACCGCACGGTCCATGCCATGCCCTGTATCGCTCACCGTCAACTCTACGTAGGGTCCATGCCTCAGATCGAGATGTTGGGCTGTAGCAGCATCAAGATCCACATTCATCAGGCTGACCTCCAGCACGCCTCCCTTCCCCCCCATGGCATGGGCTGCATTGGTGCAAAGATTCACCAGCACCTGATAAATTTGCGTCGGATCACCCAGCACCATGCCGCACTCCCTTTCAATGTTCGGGCGAATCTCAACCGTCGTGGGTATGGACGCCCGGAGCAGCTTGAGGCCCTCTTTCACAATAGAATCCATTTGTAACGGTTTTTGTTCCTGTTTACTCTGGCGGCTGAAGATCAGGATCTGTTGCACCAGGTCCTTTGCGCGCATCCCGGCTTTGAAGACTTCCTGCAGGTCGGCTTGCACTCTGCTGCCTTCAGGCACCTTCTCCCGGGCCAGCTCGGTATATCCAATGATGGCCGTGAGCATATTGTTGAAGTCATGGGCAATGCCGCCGGCTAGCGTACCGATAGCCGCCATCTTCTGCGCCTGGACGAGCTGTTTTTCGAATCTCTTACGTTCGCTGATATTGCGGGCTATGGTAAGTACGGCTGGTGCTCCAGCATAATCAATAATCCGGCTGCTCGCTTCGATTGGGATGATCGTGCCATCCCGTCGGACATAAGCTGTCTCGAATATGATATGCCCACACTGTTGCAATTCCTTGATTTTCTCCGGTATCTGAGCAGCATATTCAGGCGTATCTATTTCCATCGATGTCATTTGCGACAGTTCTTCACGGCTGTATCCAAGGCTGTCACAGGCCACCCGATTCAACTCTAAGAACCGACCTTTGAGGTCATGAATGAAGATTGCATCGCCAGCGCTCTCAAACAAAATCCTATAGCGTCTTTCAGAATCCCGCAACGCCTCCTCAGCCTGCTTGCGCTCGGTGATGTCCTTTAGTGAAACAACAACACTGGCTTCTTCTTCTTCTTCTTCTTCTTCTTCTGCAAGAAACATTCTTGCAACATCGAATTGAAGAACAATTTCATCCTTAGCAGTGGGATAATTCTTCATGGGGTTTATCCATTATTATTGGCTTTGGGAAGTTCACCATAATTGTTTTTAAAATTTTTGAGAAGTGACTTTTCTAAAGCTCGATACTCTTCGTTTACACAAAATCGGACAAACAATTGCCGGTCTTTAACCAGTTGGAGCAATCACCTATTCTTCAAGGATTTTCCTGAATAGCTGGCTATCCGTCTGCGCAAATTTTTTGATGCGCCAATGTACACTACGTCACTCCTATGCCTGTAGTAGCTTATTTTTGAATCAAGACTCAACTCATAAACCCCCGGCTCTGCCGGGATCCCATTAGACTTTCTCTCCGAAATTGCTATCGGGTCACTGAAGGCAATATCACGACCATAATAATGAGAAGCTCTTTCTTTGTGGTTAGGAATGTTCAAGAGTTTCCGGCAATTGCAAATGGTTCGTACGGAAAGATGCAAGCCTTTCTGCTTCAACTGATGTTGAATGTCCGGATCCGATAAGGCATCTTCATTCTCGTCCACCACTTGCTTGACATGGTAAGCATACAATCTCTTTGTTGAAATGAACAGGTTTCTGAGGCTGATGACCTCCGTGTGAGGAGTTCTCACCCAGAGGTTGCCAACGAGCCGTGAAAGCCTGCTAAGGTCAAGGCACTCGTCTGGAAACCGGCGTAAGAACTCAGTTAATGTCAACGGTTTCAAGTTCACTTCTTTCCCGGATAACCAATAATCCCTCTGATACGTGATCAGAGCTTGCAGGATGTGATATGAAAATTCGTTCCTCGTGTTAATCCACTGGAAGGCGAACATCACTTTTCTGTCATGGTTTATGTCCAGCGAGTATCTCTTCCATAAACGCTCATCGAGAATTTCCGGGATGATTGCACCACCATCGCTCACCGTCAGGTTTGCATAAATTATTTTTTCCCCTACGAGCGCCTGTCGGGGTGGACCGGCCCCATGATTGTTTGTTGCCTTCTTGATGAAAGAAAGATATTTGCCCAAAGGCATTTCCAGTATTTTCGAAAATATGATCGTGCCGACTTTTTCATTTTTCATTTCTGCTTTTGAGGAATTCTTATATCCGATTTCTCCCCGCTTACAACTCTCATCTTAACCTGCTCATAAATGATATCCGCAAGTTCTTCTTCCGTATAGTTGAGCTTCTCAGCATACTGGTGTACCAGGTCTTCAAACGCTTTGTTGCGTCTGAAGACATTCAGCTTGTCCGTAAGAACCAGCAACCCTTCTGGCACAAATTTGAAGATATTCTCGATAACAGTCCTAAACTTCTCTTCAGTTTTTCTCAGAGTTTCCTGCGCCCGCTTTATTTCTGTGATATCCTTCGCCCCCGCCACCACGCCGGTGACATTGCCCACTTCATCAGTTAGCGTACTGGCGTTAAACAACATTGGAATGAGTCGCCCGTCTTTGGTTTTGTAAGTGAGTTCGCAATTGCGGATGGTATCTTGCGGGCGAAGGGTTTCTGCCTTTTCAGGTTCCCGGAAAAATTGGAACACCCGCTTAACTTCTTCTGCAAAAATGATGCTTACGGGCTGCCCCTTGAGTTCTTCTTCTGTGTAGCCTAACAGACGACAGGTCGCTGGGTTCACAGTTTGTATTTTTGCTTCCGCGTCAACCACGATGAGGGTATCCAAAAAGTTCTGTATAATGGATTCGGTGTAAGCCTTGGATGCGGCGAGGGCACCTTCGGCAGCTTTACGCTCAGTGATATCCTGCCCCTGGGCGATCGTGGCCATCAGGGTTTGGCCGTCCGGGGCGTAGATATTGGCGGAATTCCATAACAAAATCCTCTCCTCACCCTGGCCGCGGACGGGGATTTCTACCTCCTCCCAGCGCTGACCTTTCAAGGTTTGCTCGATCTTGTGCAGCGATTCCTTTTTGGTCGCCTCACCGAATAAAATATCCAGCGGTTTGCCTATTACCTCATCGGCTCGGTAGCCGGTAAGACGCTCGAAGGCAGTGTTGAACAGGCTAATCTTTCCCTCCCGATTCCAGACGATGATGGGGGCGTTGGCATAACGGATCAGACTGTCCAGGTAGTCGCGCGTCTCCCGTAGTTTCTTTTCCCCTTTATTTTGTTTTTCGCTAACAAACCCGATAACATACGCAACTGCCATAAAAGCAAGTACTCTTGCCAGTTCGTTTAGGGAAATCCCAATAGACGAGAACTGGACTGTAAGGAGGTGGAGCATACTGAGAAAAATTGCCACATAGACTGTCTTTCGCTGATACCATAACCCGGCAAGAATAATGGGGGTATAGAAACAGTGGGTATAGACCACTGTTTTACCCATGACAAACGCGACATAGAAAGCCAGGATAACACAGACTGCTATTGAGAAAAGCAGCACAAATAATTTTCTATCCGGTCTTATGCCCCAAAACTGTTCGTTCTCTTTCGCAGAAGCTTTTTTCTTCATTTTTCAAGCACCTCCGGTTTTCTCCATCAATTCGCTTTGTCAAGAGCCCTCTATTGTTCTTGCAGACCTGGTCCGGATAGCGGAGGAATTCTTGAGTGCCCCGGTAAAGCTTATCTTTTTACTCAACTTAAACCCTTTTTCTGTAACATATGGCCGCAGTAATCCACGATATTGGCAAGATAGCTGTACCGGCTGAAGTTCTGAATAAGCCGGGCAGAGAGATCCAGATAGGTATCCACTACCATATCCTTTTTGCAAAGGGCTATTTGAACGGCTGCTTTTAATTCTTTCTCTTGAAACGGTTTTAAAATATATCCGGCCGGTTTCGCGGTTTTTGCTCTCTTCAGGTATCCGTCATCCGCATAAGCAGTCAGAAATATTACCGGGATATCCAGTTCGGCCTTGATTATTTTCGAGACCTAGATTCCGTCCAGCTTTCCGGGCATGACAATATCCATCAGGATTAAATCGGGCATGACCCGCCTGGCCATTTCTAAAGCTTCTTCCCCCGGAGGAGGCCATCTCTACGGCTTCATACCCCATATATGTCAGGCGTTTTCACTATATATAACACTTTTTAGACATACTTTTACTCGCTCACTATAGGCAAGGAATTCTCGCCTTTTCGAAAGGACTGCAACATGATCTTGCCTAAAAATAGTGTGGACTTCGTGACCAATGTGTGCAGGCGCTTTTCATAGGCTGTGCGACGCATAACCACATGATTACTTATTGCTTATCGGCAAAAAGAACAGCCGGAATTAACACCAGCAAAGAGGATAAAATTTAGCTTTTTTGAGGGCTTAATACACACGATCAGGGAGGATTTTTGTAAGGGGAGTTTGCGGTTTGCGACTAAGCAGGCTGTAGCATGGCTTTCAGCCACAGGATGCTGCCTTGACCCTGTTTCTACCTTTTCTCTTCGCCTCATAGAGGGCCTGGTCGGCACCGTTAATAAGATCTATTGGAGACCGATTTCGTGAACTATCAAATGGTGCAATCCCTATGCTTACAGTTATCTGAAATCTCAATAAGTCATATTCAAACTGATGCTTGCTAACCTTTTTCCTGAACCTTTCACTCACCCACCTTGCCTTTTCCAGATCGATGTTGGGCAGAATTACGGCAAACTCTTCCCCGCCATAACGGCATATCAGGTCGGACTGTCTGATGCTCCCCAGCAGCATTCTGGCAATCTCGTGCAATACCATATCCCCAGCCGAGTGGCCGTAGGTATCATTGACCTCTTTGAAGTGATCCAGATCCATCATTAAGACAACTAAACCGGTACCGTACCTTTTGGCCCTTGCCACCTCACGCTCCAGTGCCTCTGAAAAAAAACGCCTGTTGTATAATCCTGTCAATTCATCCCTGGTGGCCATTTCAGCCATTTTCTGGAGGGCAATATTTACTTCCCTTTTAAGGCGGGACTTTTCCGTGGCGTTCTTGATGCTGCGCAAAAGAGAGGTTTTACTGGCGTTCACTTTTAGAAGATAGTCACAGGCTCCGGCCTGGATGGTCTGAGAGGCGATCGTTTCACTTCCACGATTGGTAACGATTACTACCGGAGTTCCCAACCCATAATTGCCCATAGCCTCTAAAAAGTCGAGCGAACTTCCGTCTGGAAGGGCGTGCTCCAAAAGGATAACATCGAACGGGCCTTTTTTCAGGGTCTCCATTGCCTCCCCAATGCTCCCGGCCTGGGATAGGTTTATCTGGGGCTCATTTTTCAGAATGGTGCTGATTTTTTGAAAATCATCCTCCATGTCATCCACTAAAAGGATATTTAATTTCTGGTCCAGGCTGATAATGGTGCTTCCGTCAGCGTAGGGCCTTGTCTCGGCATGACGTATATCCTGGATCTTTTTCACGATAAGGGCTATCCGTTCGCCGGTCTCTTCAATTCTGCGCATATATTGAGCCAGCTTTTCCGGATCGTCTTTCTTTATTCTCATCAACTCAATATTCCCCAGTAGAGTGGCAAGAGGTTGATTTAACGCATGGGCTGTAGCTCCAGCCATCTGAAGCAATACCTTGAGCCGTTCTTCTTCAATAACCGACTTCTGTTGATCCAGGATTGTTTGGTTGGCCATCTTCAGATCCTCTACTGTTTGTTTGAGTTTTTGGGCGGTGTTTTTAAGATCATTTTTTACCTGTTTGTGCTCGGTGATCTCACGAAGGGCGGCGAGATAGGCCGGGGCACCTTCCCACTCTGTCTCAATTATGGTGTCATAGTCCGCTGCTTGTTCTTTCTTCATTTCTAAATCCTCACTTTTTGTTGTCCTCATTATGACTTCGGATCGGCCATTCCCCAGGTATTCCGGAGACCGGCTGGGAGCATACGAAATGGCATATCCTCTTGTCAAGGTTTTGTCTCTGTAGCAAAGATGTGGTTACACTGATTTTACTGCAGCAGGAACCATGCCAAAAAGGTTGTGAGCTGATCGGATGGAATTTCAGGTAGTTGCAGCTTTCACCCTATTGGTCTCAGAATCTGACGTTTGTCAAATCTTTGACCTTTAACAGAGACTGCTTGATTGTTATGAGTGTTCTGCTAGAATTTTAATATGGGGGTTGGCCTTAAAAGGAGGACACTATGGTGGTAAGGCAAATAATGCAAAAAGAGCTGGTAACAGCACTGCCAACAACATCTCTCCACGAGGCTGCCAAGCAGATGATGGAGCGTAAGGTTGGTTCCATTTTAGTTATGGAAGAAGGCTGGAAACTCAAAGGGATATTAACGGATAGAGATATCACAATGGCCGTAGCTGCTGACACTAAAGACCCGAGATTAACCTGCGTACGCGATGTTATGACCCAAGACCCGGTGGCGATAAATGCTGACGCCGATCTTGACTCAGCCATAAGGATAATGAATAAGGCACATATAAGGAGACTTCCCGTCCTGGAGAATGGAAAACTCATCGGGTTAATATCTTCAGACGATGTGGCAACTGCATTCAAGGAGCAGTTTGACCAATTTATCGGGATCCAAGGGGCCTATGCAAGACATTGATCATTTTAAGAAGGCCAATCCCCATAAGAAAGGGCCTTTCGCCTACATCATTTCTTTCTTGCTTAGTTCAATGGCCCGGTCGATCTCGGCTTTGAGCGGTAGCGGGAGGCCGGGTATGTCCACGCTGAGAAAGCCACGTACAATCGTTGCCGTTGCCTCGTCCTCGGTCAGACCGCGGGACATGAGGTAAAGAACTTCTTCCTGGGCTATCTTGCCCACTGCGGCTTCGTGCGTCAGTTCCACGCCGTCAACTTTGCCTCTTAGCTCCGGTATGGCATGGATAAGGCCCCCTTTAAGTAAAAGCCCCCGGCACTCCAGGTGGGCCTTAACCCCGGGCACTTCGCCGATTAGCTCACCGCGGGCGATGATGTTCCCGCCATTGCTGATAGCGCGGGAGATGATCTCCGCTCGTGTTTCATTTTTTTTCAGGATAACACGGCCGCCCACGTCCAATTCAGAGTCCGGATTTCCTATCAGCAGGCTGTAAAAGCGGGTTACTGCCCCCTTTCCAACCAGATGGGTGGTGGGATACATCTGAAGGGACTGGACCGGTTTCATACATATATAGTTATTGAGGAATAGGCCATCCTCTTCAACCCTTGCCACAGACCTGGGCCTGACCATCATGGCCTCAGCCCAGTGGTGGATCATGGTGAAACTGAGTTTGGCGTTCTTCTTTACGTAAAATTCCGATATGCCTACGTGGAGCCCTCGCCTTAAGTGGGGGGCCGTGGCACAGCCCGTGATAATATGCAGTTCGGACCCTTCTTCGGCTACAATGACGTTATGTACATTCTGGCTTAACCCTTCCTTTTCCAGATATAAACATGCCTGCACCGGATAGATGGTCTTGCTGCCCGGAAGTGCCCTGATTACATAGCCATCGTGTAGTTCAAGTTGCGCTCGCGCCGTGTACTTATCCGTGTCCACAGCCACCAGTTTCCAGTAGTAATCATTTATCCAGTTGCATTGCCTTAGAGCCTGCTTGATGGGCATTACTTCCAGCCCTTCCTGTTTGGAGTGGGCGTGCAGTACTGACGAATCTTTCTGCACGTATGTTCCCGATCGCCAGCTTTCCCGGGCATCTACTCCGGCCAGTACCATTCGTTCCTTATCCGCATCGGGCAACCTGGTTAGATCGTCAACGTAGCCATGGGGCACAGATTCGAGCGAATAGTCATCCAGGTCAATATCCGGGCCCAGTGACGATTTCTTATGCCTCGCTTGTGCCGCCCTCTCATCTAAATCGCGCATCGCACGCATTCCTCATATCCAAGTTCTTTTATACACCTGAATATTTCCCGGGGGTTGCTTTTGCAAGTCAGCATGCCCTCATACAGCACATGCCCCTTGTCTGCCGTTATGTAATCCAGGATGAAGCCGGTGTGGGTTATGATAAGACCCATCTTGGTTCGCTCCTGGCGTAGCTCTTTCTGTGACTTCCGGGAGTGCGCTATAACGTCTCTTTGAAGCAGATGACTGATTGCGTTTCCTATAAGGGAAATATTTTCCAGGTCTACGCCTGATTCCGGTTCGTCGAAGAGTAACAGGTCTGGGTTTTGCGCCATCAACTGGAGCAGTTCCGAACGCTTGATCTCACCCCCGGAAAAGCCCGCATTGATGTCACGCCCTAAAAAATCAGAAAAGTTCATTTCTGTAGCCAGTGCCTCAACATCGGCCTGTCCTCTGGCGCAGATCTGGATCACCTGCCTGGTCTTGAGGCCGTGAATAGTGGGCGGTCGTTGGTAAGACATGCCTATGCCCAGTCCCGCCCGCTCATTGACCGGCATATGCGTGATGTCCTTTCCTTTGAAGGACATCTTTCCAGCGGTGACCCTGTACTGAGGATATCCCATGATGGTCATCAATAGAGAAGTCTTACCCGAACCGTTTGGGCCAAAGAGTAGGTGTGTTTCACCGGGCTTAATTTCCAGATCGATGTGTTTCAGGATTTCTTTATCGCCCAGTTTAACCTGCAGGTCTTCAATTACGAGCATGTTGCTCTCCGCGGGGTTAATTTCCGGTCTGCTGAGGCTTCTCGAATTAATCTTCCTGCCGAAGAATTATTTATATCTGAGGCTCTTGTAAAAATCGTCACACCGGTGAAAACCGGTGTCCAGAGGTATTTCAATCTGCCTGAAATTACTGGATTCCGGCTTTCGCCGGAATGAGTG
>CAYSYZ010000064.1:0-11307 GCA_964435205.1 uncultured Desulfovibrionales bacterium | reverse complement strand
GTCCATTACGACAGACATATTCTTGATATAAAAAAGATCATATTTCAATTTTTCTACTGCATCCTCTACAGACGCCCCATATGGATAAAGCACCTGTGCCCACCCAGTTATGCCTGGTTTCACAGTGTGTCTTTGATCATAGTAAGGCACGGTTTTCTTCAATTCATTAACAAAATGAGGTCTTTCGGGGCGAGGTCCGGTAAAGCTCATGTCTCCCTTAAGCACGTTCCACATCTGAGGTATTTCATCAATTCTCAATTTACGTATAATTCTACCCATCCGGGTAACTCTGGGATCATTCTCCTGAGCCCAAACCGGGCCGCTGCTCAGTTCCGCATCCGTTCTCATTGACCTAAATTTGTAAATCTCGAATATCTTTCCGCTCTCGCCCACCCGCTCCTGTTTGAAAAACACCGGTCCTTTTGAATCAAGCTTGATAGCGATGGCCGTAATCAAAATGACCGGCATGGCAAACAATAATCCCAATGACGCGAGCGCAAACCCAACCAGTCTTTTTGTCACGCGGCGTAGAGGTGTTTTTTTAAACCCATCGGAGAATATAAGCCAGCTTGGTCTAATTTTTTCCACAAGAATCTTACTTGTCAGCATCTCATATAGAGTCTCACCTTCTATTACCGGCGTACCGTTCATGCGACATTCCAGAAGCTCGGCAATTGGAAGCGTCCCTCTCTTCTCATCCATAGCTACTACAATCTTGTCGACTTTTTCGCGACCCGTGAGTTCCTTCAAGGCGCAGACGTCCCTGAAAATAGTGGCCTCCAGTTTCAAACCACCCTCATCTTCAGCCAAGGGAACCAAGCCCACCACCTTATAGCCTGATCCTGGTTTTTCTTTTAACACCGCTAGAATTTTTGCGGCCAACTCACTATTTCCTACGAGTAACAATCTTTCAGCAAACATATTTCTGCGTAATATCAGATTATAAATAAACCGCCATGAAGTGACCATTAGGACCAAAAACGCCAAGGTTACAAAGAAAATACCACGACCCATAATGCACTGAGGGAATAGGTAATAAATTGCTGCAAGGCCGATAGATGCCACACCCAGAGCATGCAGAAGACGGATCCCCATCTCCAGAAAGGTGTCCGTAACTCTCAGGTCGTAAAGATCAAAGTAATAAAGACTAACCTGGCAGACTATGGCAATAAGAAGGATCTTGCCCCATATTGAATTATCTCCCAGCCACTGGCCATTCGTACTTCCAAGGCGCAGCATAGAAGCCAAAATAACGGACAGGAAAATGAGACAACCCTCGCCAACTACAAAGAGGACATTTCGAACCGGATAATACTGGTTAAATATTTTGATCATAAACAACCATTTTAAAAGTCGTAGCGTCTATAAAATCCGCTACACTTGCCTAATTTTTGTCTATCTTGTATTGATGCATTTTATTCAAAAGGGACTTATAACTTATCCCGAGAAGTGAAGCACTGGCCCGCCTGTTCCACATCGTCTTCTCTAGAGAGGCCTTTATGGCCTCTGTTTCTATTACCCCTACGCATTTTTCTCCTATCTTCCTCAGTGAAAAATCCCCTTGACTCAAAAGATTGCATATTTCGTTTCTATCAATTACAGGAGATCCCCTTCTATCCCCATCGTTCTTGTTTTTTGAGGACATCAGGCGATCACTTATTTCTGCATAAGTCAGGGATTCATCGCCCAAGACGACCAGATTCCTGATTATATTTTCTAACTCTCTGACATTACCCGGCCAGCTGTATTCCAGGAAAAGCTCTACGATCCTTCTTGAAAGGCGAATGTAAGGCCTGTTATAATCCACGCAATGTCTTTCCAAGAAATATTCCTTCAATAAGCGTATGTCTCCTTTCCTCTCTCTCAAAGGAGGTATCGTAATATTGGCCACGTTAAGCCTGTAATATAGATCCAGTCTGAACTTGCCTTGTTCAATAAGGGCCAGTAAATCGGCATTCGTCGCCGCGATTACGCGGACATCCGTATAGACGTTTTCCACTCCGCCCAACCGCGAAAATTCACCATTCTGCAAAACCTGTAACAGCCTCGATTGGAGTGGCGGTGACATGCTCCCTACTTCGTCCAAAAACAATGTCCCCCCATTGGCCAGGTCAAACTTGCCAGGCTTTGCCCGGTAGGCGCCGGTAAAGGCCCCCTTTTCATAGCCAAAAAGCTCACTTTCCAAAAGCGACTTTGGAATAGCAGCACCGTTTACTTTAATAAGCTGTCTCTTTCTTCTTGGAGATTGATCATGTATCAGGCGAGCAACTATCTCTTTACCGGTACCACTTTCACCCTGAATAAGCACAGTGATGTCGGTCTTACTGACCTTTTCTATTTGGTGCCTGATTTTGGTGATCTTTCTGTCTTCGCCAAAAAAATACCGGTTGTCGTTGCCTTCTGGACGATATTCAGGCTGACAAGCACTCTCCAAGGCCGTAGCCAACTGCTCCGGTGTAAACGGCCTTTTGAGAAATGCAGTGCGAGCCTCCCTAAATAGATTAAGTTCGTCCAGTGCTTGTTCTTTTTCATAAATTAAAACTACCGGACAAAGGCTGTTCCTACTCAAGATATCAAGAAAGCAAGCGTTGGCCTCATGATCCAGGTTCATGATAATTACGTAAGAGTTGGGCACCGGGCTACTTTTGCTGACTTCCCGCTCCGGCAAATGCCTTAAGAGCGACGTGCATCCATAATGGTGCATAGCGGCCCGTACATATGTGGCCAGGTCATGATCAGAAATGTACAGGGAAACAACTTTATTCATGGCTTTCACAGGTAACCCAGGAAGCGAAACTTACCTTCTCGGGCTGCAATTGATATGCCAGATACGCCTTTTACAGAGAAACCAAGCTACTGAGGCTATTATGGCCCTGTTTCCGGGCTGGCGAAAAAAGAAAAGGGCAAATATTTTTCCCTTATGGAAGGAAGATGTTTTCCTTGCCGGAAGAGAATTGCATTACCACTTGATGAGAAACGTGAAGATACCTGGGCTCATGGGTAAGGCTTGAGATTGAAAGGCTTGAATCTTTACGAGGGCAGTAAACGGGTAATCGCATCCTTTAACTCAGATAGTTCAAAAGGCTTGCCTAAAACATAATCGGCCTTTTTCTCCTGAGCCAGTTCCTCTGCATACCGCCCGATACCGGTTATGGCAATTACCGGAATCTCTGGATAATCCTTTTTAATAACGCTTATTATTCCTATGCCACTAACATAGGGCATACTTAGATCTGTAATAACCATGTCATAGGCTTCGGTTCTCAGGTGTTTCAGACCCTCTAAACCGTCCGCAGCCCCCATTGCTTCATATCCTAGAAAAGCAAGGTACTTCAATAGCATAGATAGGATTTCCTCATTATCCTCTACTACCAGTATCTTCTTGTCTGGTGACATCTTATATCCTTTCGCAATAAAAGCCGGTTTTGTCCCTTATATAGGATAGGTATTAAGCAAAAAGCAAATGATTTTTGCTTTGGCCACACCTGACTATTAATTAAATTATATCTGCCCCCTGAGTTTTGCCCAAGCAATTCCCAGATATTCGTAAAAAGTTGCCTCTGCATTCCTGAGATTATCAGCATCGGGAAAAAATAAACCGGGATTTAAACCCTGGTTGCTCCTAACTCGATGTCCTGTCGGGGCGGGGATAGGATTCATCCCGAGTTTCCTAAGTATTGCCATTGATCGAGGCATATGTGAAGCCGAAGTCACTAAGATAAACCGGTCATTGCCCACTATGGACTTTATATATATAGCCTGGTCTTTTGTATCTCTCGATTTTGACTCAATAATTATGTCGTTGTCATCTACTCCGATCTCCTTAGCAAGATTAGCCATAACCTTTGCTTCAGGAATTGGGTCATACAAAATCCCGCCGGATAAAACAAGCTTACTCCCCGAATGCCTCCGATAGATTCGTATTCCTTCTACCAGGCGAACCAATGAGATCCCGTTTATCTGGCTGGTTATGGGAAGTTTTGGGTCTGAAATATGCCCTCCACCAAGGACGACAACAAACTTTACCGGATGCCCAGCTTCTGATACCAAACCTTCGTTCGAAAGCTGTACGCTATGCGGAGCGTATCTACCTTCCAGAGGCCTGAGAAGTTCATTTGCTACCAAGCTGTAGCTCAGTAGCAAGATTATAAGGAAACCGGTTGATACTAAAACCTTCCCCATCTTCTTTTTTTTAGTAAACCATAATAAAACCAAACCCACAAAAGACAACCCGAGGCTTAAAGGTAGCGGGAACAAAAACAGGGAGAATATTTTCTTGAAAATAAACATATATGCTTCTCCTTCGGTAACGACTCGGCATCCAAAAACTGTAAGTGGGAATTATCAAATTAGTGATTCCCTTTGTCAAGAGAGAAGACTTAAACAATTAGCCACTGTCTCATCTTCCCAGGTTTTGGTGTTTTCACCCAGTTTCCTGGACCGCAAAGTCGCCTTTGAAGACCATGCTGACAAATCATAGCCTTTTGAGAAAAGGCATGCTAAGCTGCCGAGATAGATTTTTTCCATTCAGATTATTAGGAGTTTCCCATGATTTCCAAGGTCAAGATAGATGAACTTCCGGCAACTCAAGACTTTTTAAAGGAAAAGAGGCTTATCCAGGAAAGAGGAGAGCTAGCCCTTATTGCAGATGGCCAGACTTTTAAACACCTGGGGTATTTCTCACTGAATCCAGGAGATAATTATTTTAGAGGTGGCCACTACCACAAAAAGAAGACCGAGCACTTTTATGTTATCGCCGGAAAGCTCGAAGTGTCTCTGGCAGATCTCGACACCCATGAGGAGACAACAATCCACTTACATGCCGGGCACCGGGTCAAAATAGAACCGATGTGCGCCCATACCTTCAAAGCGATTGAATATTCTCAGGTGATTGAATACTATGACAGCGTCTACGATCCTGGAGATGACCTTTCCTACCCGAATCCCACCCCATAATCAGCAAGCTAGCCTTCGTCAAGATACGGCTTAAGGATTTCATACATCTCAGGAGGCCATTTTTTGGGGTCTGCCTCGGTAAGAAATATCTTGGTCCATGGCTCTTTAACCTTAGCTCTTAGCTCCTGTATCAGTTCCCTGGGCATGTTTTTCAGGTCTTCCAGTCGTTCCTGGTAGACCCGGCTCGCGGCTTCCTTATCCATGTCACCTCCCCCAAGGAATCACTGCTTACATTTATCCCAGCTATTCTATGACTCAATCACTATAAAGACAAGGAAATTTACGGGATTGACTTTGCAGACATGTTTAATTAATGTCTTGTAAAATATCGCACCTTCAATCGTGGAGAATAAAACATTGCAAATGGAAAAGCTGCTCGAGGAGCTTATAGGTGTACCGGGCATCAGCGGTTACGAAGAGCCCATCAGGACCAAGATCGAGGGCTTAATCAAAGACTACATCGATCAGGCAGAAATAGACGCCCTGGGGAACCTTATTGGCATACGCAAGGGGCAGAAAAAAGGCCACATCGCCTTTTTTGCGCACATGGATGAGCTGGGTCTGGTAGTAGCCAACATTACTACGGACGGTTTCATACATTTCAAAAAAATGGGCGGTATCGATGACCGCATCCTACCATCCAGACACGTAAAGCTATTTACACAGGCAGGCAAGGAGATACCGGGAGTAATCGCCTGGGTGCCTCCGCATATGAAATTCGAGGAACAGAAAAATCAGGATAAAGCCGTCTCCTGGCAGGAACTGGTCATAGACGTAGGCGCAACCAGCGCTGAAGAGGTACAGAGTATGGGGATAAGAGTCGGTGATCCCATAGTATTCACCAAACATTTCTCCCGGCTCGCGAACGGCCTCATAGCTGCGCGGGGGATGGACAATCGGGCCGGCTGTGCAGTCCTGATTACCCTAATCCGCAGTATCCAAGATTTGGTCCCTCGGCCTCAAGTCAGTTTTGTCTTTACAACGCAGGAAGAATATGGTCTCCGCGGGGCATCAGTCGCCGGATACAGGGCAAAACCGGATGCCGCGTTTATCATTGACACTGCCAGTGCCCCTGATTTCCCCGGGGTTCCGGCAGTTTACAAGGGGCAATTCCAGGTAGGTAAAGGGCCCTTATTCAGGCTTGTGGATACACGTATGGTAACCAGCCAGAGGCTGCGATCCTTCGTTGAAGAATCGGCCACAAGAAATAATATCCCGTTCCAGCTCGGTGTGGTTGGTGGATCAACGGATGGGGCAGCCGTTCAACTGGTAAGAAAAGGGCTACCGGTTCTGCCCATCTGCATCCCGTGCCGCTACACGCATGCCACCGTTGAATCGATATCGCTTAACGACTTAGCGGTCACCGTTACTCTCTTAAGAAAAATCGTGGAGGAATATCCCCCTTCGTAACTGGACATAGCTTGGAAAAAAACATCTTTATTACCGGGCTGCCGGGCACAGGAAAAACAACGCTGATTCGTAAGATTGTTTCCGCCCTCGGACAGCAAAACATGACCGGCTTTTACACCGAAGAGATCCGCGAAGAAAACTCGAGACTGGGTTTTAAGGTCAAGACCCTTTTGGGTAATGAGGGGATGATGGCACATGTTGGCACAAAATCTCGTTACCGTGTGGGAAAGTACGGGGTGGACATACGCGGCTTCGAACAGGTGGCAATACCGTCCATGGACTGTTATAATGAAAAAGTCTCCATTATTGTCATTGATGAAATCGGCAAAATGGAATGTTTTTCGGAGCTGTTCAAGCAAAAAGTCGTGGAATGTCTGGACTCCGAAAAGAGGGTATTGGCCACGGCGGCCTTCAAAGGCGGAGCATTCATTGACTCCCTTAAAAAACGTTCTGACGTGAGCCTTATCCAGCTAACTGAGAAAAACCGCAAACAGGTTCTGCAGACTATTGTGGCAGAATTAGCAAAGTGAAGGAGGAATGAATTTGTCAGCGCAGGATAGCATGATAGCCATACACGAGATCCAGCTTGTGGAAGAGCGAGACGGATATCAGATTATCTTAAAAGAGAAGGCAGACAGCAAAGATTATTTCACGATGCTTGTCGGTCCGGCAGAATTCGCAGCTATTGCCAAGGAAAAAGGTATCTACAGCCCCGCCCGGCCCCTCACACATGAACTTTATATAGAAATACTGAAAAGTATGGGCGTTAGCTTTTTGCGTGTCGAGATATATGAACAGCGAGACAATGCCTATATTGCCAGTGTCTTCTATGAAAAGGATGGAAGCCCGGTAGGAGTTGATTCAAGGCCCAGTGATGCCCTGGCCCTGGCGCTGAACCAGAACATTCCTATACTTGTCAGGAAAAAGCTGTTTAAGGCAGAGATATCCGAGGAAGAAAGAGATTTCTACAAGGATATAATTAAGGTAGTAAAATTTAAGCATGTAGAATAAAGACCGGCCAGCCTGGTCAGAGACTATTTACCCGCTCGATTATAGCCTTGAGTCTAGGAAAAGATTTTTTGTTAAAGGGAAAGGTCAGGCGTGGCAGTTCAAACAGCTCAGGTTCATCTTGTTCCTCCGGCAAGGCCTCACCCGCCTCAAACAAACCGCCAGGCAGGAGATCTCCTGAAAATTCCTCGTTCAAGGCCTGAACGGCGTATTCTTCCAGCCTGGTCTTAAGTCGTAAAACCACCAGATCTCTTACATAACGCATGGAATGATAATGGCGATAAAAAGACGTAATCACTTTTACCGCTTCTTTTTCATTATTGATGATGGTAAATAGATTTGCGTCTTCCGGAGAGACATATCCGTCTTTAACCAGGCAGTTATCCATAAATTCCATCCATTTTTCCCAGTATCCATTCTTCTCGGTTTCAAGAAGCACAATGGGGATAGGGTCACATTTTCCGGTCTGAAGGAGGGTCATGGCTTCCATGGCCTCGTCCAGTGTTCCAAACCCGCCCGGAAATAGCGCTATGGCCTGGGTCTCCTTGATAAACGCCACCTTGCGGTTAAAAAAGTACTTATACCGGATCATGCGTGGGTTAGCAGCTATGATCTCATTAGTTACCTGTTCAAAAGGCAGTTTGATGGTAACCCCAAAGGAATTGTCACTACCAGCGCCTCTGTTTGCTGCCTCCATAATACCCGGGCCACCACCGGTAATCACCATAAAGCCATTTTTGACCAGCTCGCAGGCAAAGCGCATGCACATATCATAAAGTACCGTACCGGGGTAGGTTCTAGCCGAACCAAAGACGGTTACCTTAAGCCGATTTCGATAAGGGCCAAAGACCTTCGCCGTGTAGCGCATCTCCTTGAGGGTGGTATTCATCATCTTCAAATCACCACGATTTTTGGTGTCTTGACCACCCTTCAGGCTGGCGATAATTAATTCACGAATAATGTCACGATTGGCGCTGATACCGGCCAGGTCTATCAACGCCTCGATTTTCTCATCAATTACCGGATTTTGTTCATGAAAATAAAGTTCCATAAGTTGCTGTTCCTTTCGGGAATAATCTCTGCACTCATTTATTTTTTCGATCGAATTCACTCCAGGTCTTAAATTTTGTGAAGGCATTCAACTCTTGTATTTTCATACCAGAAATAGTAGTACTTTGATGAAGTTCCGTGCGGGGCCTATGGAATGGACTGGGTAGAAATAGACAAAACAGCGCGTGGTTTTATGGGTGCCCGCATTCTCCTCACGGCCATAGAGCTGGATATTTTTGATGTCCTCGGGCATGAAGGCCAATCAATAGCAACTTTGTCCGAAAAGATCAATACAAACGCTAGAGCGACAGAACTCCTGCTTGATGCCCTCACCGCCATGGGATACCTGATCAAGGATAAGGATGTATATCGAAACAGCGAAATCACGCTGCGCTTCCTCCTGCCAGAAAGTTCTGACTTCAAAGGCGGCGGGCTACGCCATTTGAACAACCTGTGGTCAAGCTGGTCGAACTTAACAAATAGCGTAAGAACGGGAAGACCCTGTAAACGCAACAGGACAAGACAAAGTCGGCGCGATTTTTTATTGGCCATGAAACAGCATGCCGAAGGTGCTGCCGAGGCCGTAGTACAGCACCTGGACCTTACCGGTGTCAGCCGCGCGCTTGACCTGGGCGGTGGGCCGGGCTCGTTTGCCGTGGCCTTTGCAAGGCATCAACCAAGGCTAGAGGCAATTATCTTTGATCGTCCCTTTGCTCACAGTATAGCCGGGAAATTGATTGCCGAAAACAACCTGCAGGACCGTGTGAGGTTTATGGCCGGGGACTTCACCTGCGATGACATCGGCAGCGAATATGATCTCGTTTATATGTCTTCTATCATCCATATCTACAGTGAAAAGGACAATCTTAAACTGCTTTCAAAGGTGCGGGACGCACTAAGACCCAACGGCCGGGTGGTGATCCGTGATTTTTTCCTTGACGAGACCCGTACTCAACCGCTCCGGGCAGCGCTCTTTTCCATAAACATGCTGGTCAACACCGAAGGCGGTCGTTCTTATGCCGCGAACGAAGTAACAAACTGGCTCAAAGCACTTGATTTCACAAAAATCAGAAGAATGACTGTTGACCACCATTCCGACCTGATTCTGGGTACCAGAACCTAGTTATGGCCTTCTACCCACTAAAAGCCAGGACCCAATTGAAGTATGCACAGATACTTATGGCCGAGGCCATACAGGCAGAACAGTCGGGGCACACAGTAGCGGCCGTCGAGAAATGCCGTGACGTCTCAGAACACGCCCTCAAGGCCATCTTCAATATAACGGGTATCGACATCGAAAAATACAAAAACCTGGAAGACGCCATAATCAAAGAATTGAAAACTGTATTTGATAAGCCAACGGTCGATCAGTTAAAAGACTACTATTTAAGCCTTAAGTCCCATGCTCCGGAGGAGTTCAAACCGCGAGAGTGCATTGAGAAGGCCTCGTTTATCGTAAAGAAGGCTACGGAATTGTTTGGGAAATAATAAATAGAAAAGGATTAAATATATGTATGTTTCCAGAAAGATGCACGATTTTATGTCCAGGGCATCGTGGATACGGAAGATGTTCGAAGAAGGCATGGCCTTAAAGGCCAAATACGGAGCGGATAAGGTCTATGACTTCAGCCTCGGCAACCCAGACCTCCCGCCGCCGGCATCGTTCTATCAATCACTTCTTGAAACGGTTAAGAACGAAGCCCCCAACTGTCATAGTTACATGCCCAATGCCGGGTACCAGGACGTGCGTCAGGCTGTGGCTCATCATCTATCGTCTCTTCATGGCCTACCATTTTCCGAAGGCGATATAGTCATGACCTGCGGCGCAGCCGGTGCCCTGAACGTCATCTTGAAGGCCATTCTGAATCCTGGAGACGAGGTTATCGTCCCCGCCCCTTATTTCGTGGAGTATAACTTTTATATCGACAATCATGTCGGGACGCCGGTCATAGTCCGGACAAAAAATGATTTTTCCCTGGACATAGAGGCCATCGACAAGGCGATCACTTCTCGTACCAGGGCCGTTCTTATCAACTCGCCGAACAATCCAACCGGTCAGGTATACGATGAAGACTCCATAAGCAAACTGGGCAAATTGCTGGCGGATAAGAACCCCGGCCAACCCATTTATCTTGTCGCGGACGAGCCCTACCGGTATATCGTCTATGATAACCTGCGCGTACCCAGCGTCTTTGCTGCCTATCCGGAAAGCATAGTGGCCACCTCACATTCCAAGGACCTCTCGCTGCCGGGAGAACGCATCGGCTATATAGCTGTCCATCCGAAAAGCAGAAATAAGGGTGACTTAATCTCGGCCATGGTCCTGGCCAACCGCATCCTGGGCTTCGTTAATGCACCGGCACTGATGCAGCGTGTCGTCGCCAAACTGCAGGGACAGACAGCGGATATCTCTATTTATCAAAAAAGGCGTGACCTGCTCTGCGACGCCCTTGCAGGCTACGGTTATCAGTTTCTGAAACCGAAAGGGGCCTTCTATCTCTTTCCCGGGTCTCCCCTGCCCGATGATACAGCCTTTGTAAGGGAACTCCAGAAGCAAAATATCCTTACCGTGCCCGGTAGTGGCTTCGGATGCCCCGGATATTTCCGCATCGCCTTCTGTGTGCCCGAAAAAACTATCGAGCGGGCACTTCCAGGCTTTAAGAAGGCTATCGCCGAGTGCAATAGTTAAAACTCCGCGTTTATCCCGCGCCCGAAAAGACTTGACAAGGTAGGTACCGTAGTATAACTTCAATTTGAAATAAACATATGTGGTCCCATCGTCTAGTGGCCCAGGACATCGGCCTCTCACGCCGAAAACACGGGTTCGAGTCCCGTTGGGATCACCATAAAAAATGAAGGGGTTGGCCAGGCATGGCTAGCCCC
>CAYSYZ010000063.1:0-11461 GCA_964435205.1 uncultured Desulfovibrionales bacterium | reverse complement strand
AAAAAAAACTGCATCGGCCATGATAGCCTTTGCAGTAAGGCAAATCCGGACAAAAACTAACTCTCTTGGGAATTAAACCCTATTCTGGAGGGAAATGCAACAAAAAAACTACGGAAAGCAGAGAGCCTTATAGGATCGGGCCTAAAAGTTTTATTGCTCTTCGGTAGACACAGAAGGACATGAGGTTTTTGGGCAACCGGGTCTTCGTGGACCAGGACCACAGTTTCATAAACTTCCCCGATGGTTTCATAGGTGAGAACATCTGCCGGAGTGTACAAAGTATTTTCGAGGATCTGGAGGCGGTGCTAGAATACTTCCGAGAAATTGCCAATGATTTAGGCGTAGATGAAACCTTGGAAGACATCAAATGAGTGAAAACTACTAGTGGAGAAGGGGGGGTGTCATTCTAATTACGTTTCTTTAATTTTTCTCTTTTCTTCACACTCAGGCACCGGACACTTCTGGCAGAGCTTTTTTCGGCAGTAATCCTTTCCCAGTCTAAGGAGGGCGGCTTCGAGGTCTGGAAAATCTTTCGTGCTCATCCCTTCACGAGTCCATTTGTCTATCAATGTCTGCAGGATGATGCCTTTATCCTCAAGTTTTTCGGGAATGAGGCCAAGGCGTTTTGCCGCCAGGATCACAAGGTCTGAGGGAAGGGGTCTGGCCTTCTCCCAGATACCCCTCATCTCCCTTAGAAAGATGTTAACCGTCACCTCACCTACGCCCCGGCCAAGGGCCTTAAGCCGGGATTCAAGGTCTCCGGGGTCTGAGGCATGGGAGTGCAGGGCTTTCAGGTCCCCGCCATACCTATCTATGAGGGAGCGACTGACCTCAAGGAGCTTGGTGGCGGTTTTAAAGTCGTACCGGACGTAGCCACCTCCGTCCAGGACCTCGACAAGGCTGTCCCACCCGGTATCCAGAATGGCGTCAGTGGATAGAATTTTTTCCCTCTCGAACTCTCTATAGGTCTTTACCACAATAGTTTCCGATATCCTGGCGCCAAAAAGGAGGGAGGCCAGGAACCACTTGAAAATTTCTCCTGGTTGTCGGGAAGAGAGGTCGATGTCCAATGCAGTCGAAAACTTCCCGCCCACCTTTTCGACCAGAGGGTTAAGAATCCTTTTGTCTTCCATTCCGCCTTAATCCCTATCAAATATGGAGCATCCGGCCAGTCTAAAAATGGTATAAGGAATTTTTACCCCTCTTTTGCGGAGAAGGGTCAGGCACTTCATCTTATTGGCTGTGTTTTCAAATGCCTCCAGGGAATTGATTACTTGAGCCCCCGTTTTCTCAAAAGATTCCAGTATGAACGTGTAGAGTAAGAACCTTGAGAAATCCTGTACACCACAGAAAAACCCGATTCGCACATAGATGAGATCCGGGATAGCGAGGAGTCCCAAGTTCCCGTCGGATGTTACCGTCACATCCCGGGAGTGTAAGAAATGTACGTTAGCACCTCTTTGCCTCAGGGAAAAATCTATCGATTTATTGGAATATCGGTTTTTATCGCCAGCTATCAGGATCGACATATAAAATTATTTCCACTCACTGTTCCTCCTTTGAGACCGCCCTGCGCCACATGTTTAAAAAGCCCCTGTATTTAATACAGCCGATTACGGGAGCGGATCAGCGCTGCTCTGCGGGAGAGGACACGTTTTCTTCAATTGTGCCTCCAGTGCATTTAACAGGTCGGCCGGTCTGTGAAACTTACCGTTTGTCGCCTCTTCCGGTCTTCGGACCACTATTATCCGGCAGCCTTCGAGGCGCGCCGCTTCAAGTTTGGCCTCTGTACCACCGGCAAATCCACTGTCCTTAGTAACGATAACGCCAACCCCGAACCTCCTTATGAGGGCACGATTTTCTTCCATGGAAAAAGGGCCTCGTCCGGCAATAATCCATTGCGGTGGGATACCTACCCGCCGGCAGGCCTCCAGGGACTCAGGATAAGGCAGGACACGAACTATTAGAGTTATGCCGGTGAGCTGCATCTGTTTGACGTAAGGCACGAGATTCTTCGATCCGGTGGTTAGAAGCACCGCTGAGCCGAAAGCAAAGGCTGCTTCAGCCGCCTCGGAATGATTACGGACCAGAATGATCCCGTTTGTGTCGGTAACGCCCAGAGATCGTATCCATCTGAGATAAGGTATTCCCGCCTGTTCGGCGACATTTTTTGCTGTAGCGGAGATCAAAGAGGCATAGGGGTGCGTCACATCGATTATGGCCCGAATACTTTTTTCGCGAACCAGAAGGCTCATCTCCTGCTCGTTGAGGGGGCCGCTCCGTCGCCTGATGGAGGGATCTTTTCCGATTTCCAGTGCAATACGGGTGGCCGTAGAGACGATCACAGAATAGCCCTTTTCAGCTATGGCTGTGGCAAAAAGGGCCGTCTCGGTCGTCCCGCCCAGGAGAAGGATCAAAGCCGATACCCCCGGGGTGTTACGAATCGGCCATTAATGGCCCGGGAAGACCGGTTCCCTACTATGACAATACTTCGCATGGTTATTTCTGCCTCCAGGACATGGGCAAGGTCGGTGAGGATGGTGCGTTCTTCCTCTGTTCCGACTGATGTGCCTATTCCGACCGGGGTTGTGCCGGGTCGGTGGCGTTTGAAAATGGCCACCGCTTCCTCGAGCTGGGTGACCCGCTTTTTGCTGCGCGGGTTGTAAAGAACGGCAACGAGATCGGCTGCGGCAACGGCCTCTAATCTTTGCCGGATCACTTCCCAGGGGACCAGGAGATCGCTCAGGCTGATGCTTGCATAATCAAGCATTAACGGAGCGCCCAAAACGGCGGCTGCGGCACTCGAGGCCGAAACTCCGGCCACTATCTCTACAGGCACTGAAATGCCTTCGGCATCGGCCATCTCCAGCGCCAGCCCCGCCATGCCGTAGATGCCGGGATCTCCAGAAGAAACCAGAGAGACAACATCGCCGGAAGAGGCGCGAAGCAGGGATATGCGACAGCGTTCCATCTCCTGCCTCATTCCCGAGGCAACCACCTCTTTGCCCCTGATCAGGTCCGAGATCAGATCAAGATAGCGGGTATAGCCTATCACGACATTACTTTTGGCTATGGCCTCTTCGGCGCGCCTGGTCCGGTCTAAGGGACCTCCGGGGCCGATCCCGACCACAAAAAGTTTTCCCTGGCTATGGCAATGGTTATTCCGTTGAATATTGTCTTTTCCAGTATTAATCGTGTACTCCTTCCTCCAAGCAAAGCCGCCGCTTCGGCGACTGCCGGCAAATTAACTTTTTCCTCAACGAATTCCGAGCGTCCAAAGGCCCTTGTAGAAGAGCGAATCTCTTCGGACCGGATAAACCTTATCGGGAGGTCCAGAACCCGGGCGGCCTCCACCAGTCCAACCTCACCGGCTTTTATGTCCGCTGAGGCCAACATGCGAACCTGACCGATATCTGCGCCGATTCCCTCAATCGCTTTCAGTACGGCAGAGACGATTCTTTCCGATGAGGTGCTACGCCTGCAACCGACCCCGACAATAAGGGACTTGCGGGCCTCGGATGTAGTGGTTATTACGGGTTCGGCGCCGATAATATTTCCTATTTTAAAGGCAAGGCCGTTCCCGCCCCCTTCGTGAGCAGAAAGCAGACTCACGGCAAAACGCCCTCCGGCATCCACTACCACTATAGCCGGGTCGATCTTCTTGTGTTTCAGCTCTCCGGCTATGGCCCTGACCACCAATCCGATCGGGGCGATGTAGACCAGTTCCTGATATCTGGTGAATAGCTCTGCGCTCAAGATTGAAATCTGCCTGAAGCGGGTGAATTCTCTTCTCTTCGGGATTTTCTCATGCAAGTAGACCTCAGCATGCGGGATCTCCTCGACTATACGATCGATCAGCGCCGCTCCTTCGGAAGAGAGAGTGATCAGGGCTATTCCCATCCGCTCGCTCCTTTGCGACAGCCGTGAGAAAAGGCGGCATCATAAAGCCGGGAGGGAGGCATATCCCGGGAAAGCGCCTGGCCCACTATGATCATGGCCGATTTTTTAATGCCTCTGGCCTGTGTCCTTTGAGCGATATCGCCGAGTATGCCGGTAATCACGGCCTGGTCCGGCCAGGAAGCCCGATAGACCACGGCAGCTGGACAGCCCTCGCCATAATGCGGAATCAAAACCTCCGTCACTTTTTCGATCTGATCAATCGATAAAAATATGCACAGTGTGGCCTTTGAACGGGCCAATTCATTCAGGTCCTGTTCCTTCGGTACGGATGTGCGTCCGGGGGCTCTGGTCAAAATAATGGTTTGAGCTATTTCTGGAATGGTAAGCTCGGTTTTGAGTATAGCAGCCGCAGCCTGGAATGAACTTATGCCGGGCACAACTTCGTATTCGATCCCCAGGCGATCGAGCCTGTTCATCTGTTCCCGTATGGCCCCATATATGGACGGATCACCCGAGTGCAGACGGACGACATCGATCTCTTCCCTTTTGGCTTCACTAAAGATATGCATAATCTCTTCCAGGGATAAGACTGATGAATCATAACGCCTTGACTCTGGAGGTATAAGATCCAGAACAGCCGGACTGACGAGGGAACCGGCATAGACACAGCATCGACAGCTCCGCAGCAGTTTTTCTGCCCTCACCGTCAACAATTCAGGATCCCCAGGTCCGGCGCCAATAAAGTATACCTTCATTTTCTTTTCCGGTCCTCCACATGCACCAGAATTATAGAAAGATAGCCCGACTCCGAAGCCGTGTCCCGCAGTTTCCGGAGATTGGTTTCCACTTGTTCGCCTTCCTGTCCGGTGCGTGCCACAAATACGGCCTGGTCGATCAGATTCTCTTCTTCAAGAATATCCAGGATCATCGGCAAACGCTTGCCGATTTTCATTAAGATAGTCGTCCCGTTTTGGGCGAGAGCCGCCTTTACCAGAACAGGATCGTCCGTGGTGGGAATGATAGTTATCGGTTCTTTAGCTTTACCAACCGGAAAATGGGTCAAGGCGGCGGCGGCGCTGAAGGAGGTAATCCCTGGAATGGTGACGGCCTTAAGGCCTGGGAGCCGGGTCCGCAAGGCGCGAAGGAGATAGATGTAGGTTGAATACAGCAGGGGATCCCCCAGGGTAAGGAAACATACATCTTCCCCAGCCTGGAGCAGGTCGGCGATTTGGCTGGCCGCCGAGTCCCAGTGACGGGCCAGCTCATCCTGGTCGGTGGTCATGGGAAAGACAAGTTCCTGCACGGCAGAATCTCTACCCAGGTGCGGGGAAGCAATAGCCCGGGCTGTACTGCCTCCTTCGCCCCGGGCCTTGGGTGCAAAGATGTACTTGCAGCGAGAAATTATCCTCGCTCCTTTTACCGTCATCAGCTCCGGATCACCCGGTCCGACGCCTATTCCATATAAGGTTCCTGATTCCATGGTAAAAGCCCTTTTCTCACGAGGAGAAAGACGGTCCTTGGACCGGTTTCGATCCCCTCGATATCTTTGGGTTCAATGGTCATGATCCGCTCGTTCGGGAGGGTAAGGTTTTCACAGATGAAAACGAGAAAATCTCCTTGAAACCCTTTGATTCCCCTTGTTAACCAGAGAAGCGAACCCTTGCGGCCTCCCAGTACTGCGATCTTTCCCCACTCATAGAGGCTGCCCGGATCAATATCCGGATCTTTGCCGTGGGCATCTATGATCCGGGCGTCAAGCCAGTCCAGTCCGATTCGAGCAAAGGCCACCTGAATTGAGCTTACCCCGGCAATAACGCGGCAATGCCTGAGGCCGAAACGCCTGAGCACCGGTTTGGCCAGACTGCACAGACCAGGATCCCCGGTCACGAGAACAGCGATTTTTTTAAGAGGACGGCGAGCGATCTCGGTGAGAATTTCTTCTATATGATTAGTCACTTCGATACGCTCGGCGCGGCTCGCCGGAAAGAGATCAAGTAACCGGCGGGCGCCGATGAGCACGTCGGCCTCTCTAATAACCCCCAGGGCGGCCGGGGTCAAGTACTCAGAAGCGCCTGGCCCACAGCCGACAATAGCGATCCGGGGCGATTTCATGGCATCCATTTTACGGTCATCGGGTCTTCGCTCTGAAGCGAGGGGGCACCCACAGACTGAGATCACCGGCACTCCCCAACCACTTACTTTTTATATCAATCAGGACTATTGATATCTGCATCCGCTTTCCGGTACGATGAAAAACTGCCTCCTGGATCTCACTGGCCAGTCGCCCGGCCACTATCCGCCTCTCTTCAGAGCTGAGATCACTCATCAATCCTTCAACAGTCTTACTTTCCGGTAGCTTGCGGCCCAGCAGCCGGGCACCAAACTCCGCCACAAAACAGATGGCTGCCCGGGACCGCGAAGAATGGGTATCCCAGTCACCAATGGCGAGCTTGGCCAGTTTGCCCGGATGACCAAGGGCCAATAATCGATTAAAGCCGTACTCTACTGCGCTGTCAATCATAAAGCCCCATTCATTTCCGATCTGGATGACCTGCTCGGGAGGCAAGTCGAAGTATTTCTGGACGGATTTCTCTCCGATACGTCCGGGGACAAAGACCGGGGCATCGATCCCGTTTGCTTTGGCTATGTCCAGGGAGCATTTCAAAGCGGCCCGCAGAGCCTGACAGCTGAAAGGCCGGACGCGGCCGCTCGTCCCCAGAATGGACAGACCGCCTATCACGCCCAACCGGGGATTAAATGTCTTTGCGGCCAGTTCCTCTCCGCCCGGGATCGATAAGGTGATCCTGAGGCCACGGTCCGTAAGCTCGCGGACGGCTGTCCGGATCATCTGACGCGGCACAGGATTGATGGCCGGTTCACCGACCGCTACCTGGAGTCCTGCTTTCGTAACTATCCCCACACCTTCGCCCGCGACAAAGGTCACGTCTCCGCCCTCGTTCCACGATACCGAGGCCACGACCAGAGCTCCATGGCTTACGTCCGGATCATCGCCCCCATCTTTTCTTACGGCCGCAACAGCGCTATCCCACTCTCGCCTTGAAAATACCACAGGGAAACGCACCCGTTCGCCATCCGGAAGTCCGATTTCAACCTCTTTGGGTCCTGGATTCCCAATTAGAATCCGTGCAGCTGCCTTGGCCGCCGCTGCAGCGCAGGTGCCGGTACTGAAACCTGAACGTAGAGAAGCCATCTCAACCCCTACCCATCACTTAATTATTCATTACGGGCCTGTTGCATTATTTTTATTATATCCCGCCTTGCTTCGCCTATACTGAGTGGAATACGATCAAATGACAACATATCCTCATGTTTCAGCCTGTATATCAATTCTGCAATCTGAGGTAATCTTAGCTTGACCCCTTCCATGTCCTGAGGGGCATTAAAAACCTCTTCTGGTATACCACCTCTGACAATCTTACCTTTGCTTAAAATATAAAGTCTATCGAGAAAGAGTGGTACAAGGTCAACACTATGGGTAGCCATGACAATGGTCACTACCCTTTCCCTATTAAGCCTTGTCAGCAGGTTCATCATCGTATATTCTCCCATTGGGTCTAATCCGGCGGTTGGTTCGTCGAGAAGTAATATTTCATGTCCCATTGCCAGAAGCCCGGCAATACATATCCTTTTCTTTTGTCCAAAGCTCAGGGTGTGAATAGATTTTTTTGCATATCCATCCATTTCTACATCTTTAAGGGCATTATTTACCCGAATGATAACCTCATTTTCAGGAAGCCCCATATTTATAGGGCCAAATGCCACATCCTCAAAGACAGTTGTGGCAAAAAGCTGGTCGTCAGGACTTTGAAAAATAAGCCCCACCTTTTTATATATTTCCTTTGGAGAGAGTTTGTTGATCTCAAACCCGTCAAGCAGGATGCTGCCTTCAAAATTTTTCAGCAGACCATCCATTACTTTTAAAAGGGTCGTCTTCCCTGAACCGTTTGCGCCTAGTATTCCTATGAACTCCCCCTGCCTTATCTCAAGGTTTATATCGGAAAGGGCGGTGGTTCCGTCAGGGTATTTAAAGGAATTTATTTTTACGGATAATCTTACTGAATTCTCCATACAAGTCCCATGACAATTATAGCCACAACCGCGACCATAATCTCGGACGGTTTGAATGGCTTGTGTTTTAATATCGGGAGCTTGCCGTCATAGCCCCTTTGAACCATTGCCGTTGTAATATTGTGGCTGTGTTCAAATGCCTTTAGTATCAAAGAGCCTGTTAAGATGCCAAATGAGCTTAATCCGCGCCTCATGTTTGAATAGCCAAGACGGTTTTTCTGCGCATTGTAAATGACCGTTGCATCTTCGAGGAGCACAAAGATGTATCTGTATGCAAACATCAATATCTCTATAAAACTTTTTGGAACTTTTAACCATGAAAGACCGGCAATGAATTCTGTAAATGGCGTGCAAAATCCCATTATAGCCACTATGGATACCGCACCCAGGATTCTGCTTACAATCATCAATCCATCCATGAGCCCATCTTTGTGCCCGCAGAGCTTGATACCTATGATGTTGACGGAAAACATGACATCATTTCCCGAGAAAAAGAATTTCAGGATGAGCACTATAGTGGCCATGAATATGGGTTCTGAAAATCTCAGAAGAAAAACCCTTAAGGGTATCCTCATCTTGATACAGAAAAATAAGCAGAGCAATGTCACAAGCAATGGAAGGGTAAAACCCTTATCGCTCAAGACCATTATAAGAATGGTCAGGGCAACGAGAAGTTTTACCCTTGCATCAATTCTTGATAGAATATAGTCCTTCTTAAAATATTCAGAGAATAGTTCCATTGCTCTCTGCTGCTCGACCCCTCTCCTTATCTGTTGTTAGTGTCTTCCAGCAATATCCTGCTGCAAATCCCCCCGCAGCCCCTGCAATCAGAAAAACAAAGAGAAGGATATCTCCCTGATCAGTGTTTATCAAAGGTTCCCTCGCCTCCCGGCCATGCTCTTTTGCAAATTTTTCCACAACAGATTCATCAACACCCGGCCACTTTTCAGAAGCAGTAACGAGTGACGGGTAACAAGTGACGAGTAAAAGAATAATTGAAAATAGCATCCAATAATTCTGCATTTTCATGCCTTCACCTCCGCTGCTTTTATAACCCCCATCTTTACAAGGAGATATGATTGCTTTTTATAAAGCAGAACGACCATTCCTGCTGTCATTGCACCCTCAAGGACCCCCAGTGGAAGTTGTGTTGATACGAAGGCAACGAGGATCTTCCAGAAAAGAGGCATAAATGGTGAGTCTCCCCTTATGCCGGCAGCAAGTTCAACAGAGGTGGTTAAGTATGTTGCCCAGTCTGCAAGCAGCCCGGCCATAAATGCTGAAACTGCTATGTTTATTTTTATGGAACGCAATACCCTGAAGGTCAGGTATCCTGCAAAGGAGCCCATCACGCCCATGGATACGATATTCGCTCCCCACGTGCTTAAGCCCCCATGCGCGAGGAGAAGGGCTTGAATCAAAAGCGCGACTGCCGCAGTAAGTATGCTTATGGCAGGTCCAAGAAGTATGCCTGATATTCCTGTCCCACAGGGGTGAGAGCATGTGCCCGCCGTTGGCACCGGTATGGGCATGCATGAAATGATAAAGACAACCGCTGCCATAAGCCCAACGAGGGGTTTAAATGAAACATCCATGCTCGAAATCCTCTTCAAGCGGTATAATCCATACACCACAAAGGGAGCTGCGATAACATACCACAATACTGCCCAGTTGAAGGGCAAAATCCCCTCTGAAATGTGCATGGCATAAGCATTGTTGGCAAAAAGCAAACAAACAAATACCATAGTAAGATAAATTTGTGTTTTTGATATCTTCATTTTTCACCCTCCTAAAGTCTTAAGGTTATTCCTGCAAGGATTGAATAATCGGTCTCAGGCTTATTCAATCCACCCTTGATGCCAAAATCTATGTCAAAATTCTCTGACAGTGAAAAGATTAAGCCACCCAGGATAAATGCAGGATGGGTACTTGAAGTCTTATCAGGATTTCTCTCCATACCGATGTTTGCAACTGCCTTCAGGCCTTTGACAACCTCCACCTCTGATGCCAGAGATACATGCCATATGCTTTTTCTGTTAGCTTCTTTGTCTTCCCGAAGTTCGTACTCATTGTGTGTATAGCCAAGATTAAGATGAAATGCCCACGGCTCTATCTCTTTTGTCGCAGTGAACACAAGACCATACGATGCCCTGCCGTTACCGAGGCCTTTATTCTCATCACCTGTTGGAAGTGCGATGCCCGGCTTAAGGGCAAAGCTCAGGCCGTCTTTTTCGTAGAATCTCCATTTGACTTCGATGGACGTATCAGAAATGCCGTCAACATCGGATGTTACGGCCCCGTCTTCTTTGGTTTTTTTCCATTGATACGGCAGTCCGAGGACTATATCCACATTGTCTGTTATTCCATAAGAGAGTATCGCTGCTACCTCACTATCTGTCTCTCTTGTTACCATCCCATCCTTTGTCTCTTTGTCATTGTTGAATTCGCTATTAACCTCCAACTGAAACTTCTTCTTTCCCTGTGTGCCGGTATCATCGGTGATAAGGGGATGGGCAGCAAAGGCTAATCCTGACCATAATAATACAACAACCGTTGTAATGATTCTTTTAAACATATTTTTCTCCTTTCATCGAAGTTTTGGGAATGAACGGTATCCTGGCTCAGGACGACCTACTTGCCCGCCTTCCCAGTCGTTACGACCAGTGGCATATTGGGGCGTTCGTTTCCATTACAGTTGCGGGACAGCAGGGGATTCTCACCCCTTTCCTCGTTTTCATTCCCTGAATTTACAATTTGTTCCCCTTTTTTATTTTATAGTATCACCCCCTTCTGCCATCTTCAGCAGTGCATTCACAATCGCTGCTGCAACCGGGCTTCCACCCTTTCTGCCAAGAGATGTAATAAATGGATACTTCATGTGTAACAACACCTCTTTCGACTCAATCGCCCTGACAAATCCAACAGGCACACCGATTACGAGTTCAGGTTTAAAAATGTCATTTTGTATAAGTTTCATTGTCTTATAAAGGGCAGTAGGTGCATTACCAATTACAACGATGCCGATATTATGATGCTCTCTGACTCCCACTTCTATCCCCAGTGCTGTCTTTGTCTGTAAATGTTCAAAGTTTGTGTTCTGTGTTCTATGTTCCGTGTTCTGGATTTTACATATGACCCTGCCCCCATATTTTTCAAGTGCCCTTTTATTTATCCCTGCCCTTACCATCTCAACATCAACGAGTATCTCCATCCCCTTTTTTATTGCGTTTATTCCTGCATTCACAGCATCAGGATGAAATCGCATATTCTTAGCAAAATCAAAATCTCCTGTAGCATGAATAACCCTTTTAATAATGGGTAATTCAATATCCCTGAAATTTGTCTCCCCAAGCTCCTCGGTGATTATCTCAAAGCTCCTTTCCTCTATCTCATGAGGCTTTAGTATCTTAAACTCCTTGTTCCCCCGGCGCTTCGCGCCGTGGGAATGCGGGGCTGAGCCGTGTGCCCCTTC
>CAYSYZ010000062.1:0-12049 GCA_964435205.1 uncultured Desulfovibrionales bacterium | reverse complement strand
TTAAAAACCGCTTGACAAAAAACACAGTTGCTGCGGCGGACGGGGAGCTTCAATCTGAAATAATTGCGCCTTTCGGTATCTGATAAATTCAGGAGCGTTTGCATCCCGACCAGGCTAGTGCTAAAGGTTCTACTTACCTGTAATTATTGGCCTTTATTTTAGGGCATTATAACCCCTTATTTTTACTAGATATTGTGTCGCCATAAAAATAATGCACAACATCTTGTTTTTTTCTTGACAAAGCAGTATCTGCTATAATACAAGGAACTCCAAACTCTTATCGGGATTGCTTCATGGCTGGCGAACGGATTTTGATAGTAGACGATGATATGGGTGTGCTAAGCACTTTGAGTGAGATATTGGAGTTGGAAGGTTATTCAACCATTGCCCAGGCCTGTAACGGGCTGGAGGGGTTGGAAAAGTATAAAGAACTTCGGCCTGACCTGGTGTTGATGGACATGGAGATGCCGGTTATGGATGGTTACGAGTCTTCTCGCGAGATAAAGGCCTTTGACCCTGAAGCCAATATTTTGATATTAACCGGCAACCCCGATGCTTCTCAGGCCCGAAAAACAGTTGAAGAAGGATATGCCGGGGTGCTCTTGAAAAAACCCGTCAAATGGTCAGAGCTTGGTCAGATTATTAGAAGCCACCCCGTAATGGCCGCCTGAACTTGCTCCCCGGAGCCAGACTTTCTTTCCTAAAAAGGCAGTACCAGAGTATGTACCCTCCCGGTTTCGACTTCTTCTAACTGGAGGCGGAGTTCTTTCGCTGAGTTAGCCTCTCCCGGGAAGAAGATAAATCCGTGCGCTATTTGCCCCTTGACGATAGGGCTATTTTGCATGGATTTCTTTTCCAGGTCATCCATGATACGATAGCGGGTTTCCTGAGAACCGTAGGCCTGTGCCCCACCCAGGGTGGCGCCGGCAGCGGCACCGACGGCCGCTCCTTTGCCCGCAGCCTCACCTACATTTTCACCGGTTACGATACCTACAGCGGCCCCGATAATGGCACCGGCAGCTCCGGCCAGGAAGGCATGTTTAGCTGCACCGGCGCCGATTTTCCCCATTTCTGTCTTTTTTTCCACCCTTTCGTAGGCCAACTTACTTTCCATGACTGGCCAGAGGTTGTGATCTTTGTCAATCAAGTAGGTATGTTTGGGATTTATGAAGAGAGATTTATCGCTTTGGTTGTCAAAAATAACCTGCACTGGCAAAAGACCGGCTCCTCGAATGTCAAATCCAAAGGCCTCCTGTGCCGTGCCGGCATCATCATAGGCTACAGCAGCTACTTTCGCGCTGTCTGCAGCCTGCACATTGCGGTAGGCTTCTGGCATCTTAAATGGTACGACGCGCGTCTCGTAGCGGGCGCAGCCTGAGGCCAGCATTAAAAGCATCAATACAACCATCATATGATATAGTCGGTTCATAGGCCCAGTCCTCTTTTTAGCTTAGATTCTAGGGCATGGCCGGAGACCTGTCAACCGAAAACAGTTTTTTATGGATTGAGACACTGCATGCAGCTTGCGGGTATGGAGATGTGGCGACAGAAATTTTATTTATTGACATACAGAGTTATTGTGATAACTAACTACTGTTCCGATTGTGTTTCGAGTGGGGGTTTGGGAATGAGAAAGATGTTGCTATTAGTCTCGATATTGACCATGGCTGCAGTTGGTTTTGCGTTTGCGGGCGGCATTCAGAGCCTGCAGCCTGAAGACCTTCCAGAAGCGGAAAAATGTGCGGCCTGCCACAACGTAAACCAGAATTATGCGGAGCTATCGCGGGGGGCGCATAAAGGCCTCAAGTGCCTTGATTGCCACCTCCCCGGGACCGTCCAGCGTGCAAAATATGATAGTAAAAATTGTAGCTTTTCCCGCCTGGGTTATCATGATAAGGACGGAAACTGGATCGAATGCGTGGATGGAAACCTGGCCTGCCTACGCTGCCATAAGGAGATGGGCATCAATAACAGCAAAAAGAAATGTTGGTCATGTCATATGCAGGTCAGGGGTACGGACAGGATTGTCATAGTCAAGGATAAAAAAGAGCCTTTGGTACCGGAAAATGTACGCGAGACAAAGAAAAGGCCGCACCTTAATCATGCCTTCAGCTATCACGCAAGGTAAGGCAGGGCCTGGATGTGAGGCAAGGCATGGAAATCAAGTATAACATATGGTTGGAGAGAGAGGGCCAGGTTCTCTTTGGTAAGGGCCGCGAAGAATTACTTGAGGCTGTTGAAGAACTTCATACCCTTAGTGCGGCTGCCAGGAAGCTCAACATGTCCTATCGAGCTGCCTGGGGGCGGCTGAGGGCCTCGGAAGAGAGGCTGGGTTTTAATCTAATAGAGAAAAGTGATACTCATAAAGGGATGCAGTTGACAGCCGAGGGCAAAGAGCTCCTTGAGACATTCAAGAAATTGCGGCATGAAACACGGCTGTTTCTTGACAAAGCCGGACAAAGGCTTTCCTTACTTCAGGAGATAACTCCAGGGTAAAACGGACGGGCTCCAGTTTTTGCCTCGAACCATTCTTTCAGCACCTACCACCCGCTTATACTTTGATAGACCGGTTTGTAGCTATCAGTTGCCGCTATTAATAGAAATTAGGCCTTGACAATGTATGTCAATGTTGACATATAACTTCCCGAACAAAATTACTGTAAGGGACGGGGTCATTTTATGAGAAGAGCTTTGGTGGTTATTCAGGTCTTGATTTTTGCAGTGCTGATTCTTTTCAACCAGGGGTCCAGGGCGGAAGAAAGCAGGATCATCTGTGCTTCAACTACGAGCACCCAGAACTCCGGCTTGTTTGACTATATTCTGCCCCATTTTCAGCAAAAAACCGGCATCAGAGTAGATGTCATAGCCGTTGGAACAGGCCAGGCGCTGGCGATAGGTAAAAAAGGGGACGCTGATGTTATCCTGGTGCATGACCATGAATCCGAAGCAAAGTTTGTTGCTGAGGGGTATGGGGTTAACTGGCATAAGGTTATGTATAATGATTTTGTCATCCTGGGGCCGACCGCAGATCCGGCCTGCATTAAGGGTCTCGGGAAGTCTGGCCGGGCTTTCAGCCAGATTGCTAAAAATGGGGCAGTATTTGTATCGCGGGGCGATAACTCCGGGACGCACAAGGCAGAGATGCGCGTTTGGAAAAATGCGGGCATAAGTCCTAGGAATGAGAAGTGGTACATGGAAACCGGCCAGGGCATGACAAACACCATCCGCATTGCCGGTGAAAAGGGGGGTTATACCCTGTCTGACCGGGGATCCTGGCTGGCGGCTAAAGACAAGAAAGATCTGGGGTTGGCAATATATGTGGAAGGAGACCCTGCACTGTTTAACCCATACGGGGTTATAGCCGTAAATCCAGCCAAACACCCCCATGTTAGATACAAGGAAGCGGTCACATTCATAAACTGGCTGATTTCTCCGGATGGCCAGGCTTTGATCGGGAGTTATACGGACAAGTCCGGTCATCAGCTCTTTATCCCAAACGCAAGGTAGCAACCAGTGGACACAATCCTAAAAGGCCTCCTCAAGGGCTTATCTTTAATCCTCAATCTGGACCGCGAATTACTGGATATCATTGTTCTTTCCCTGAAGGTTTCCGGGGGCGCGGTCCTGATTGGCACATTATTGGGCGGCGGGGTGGGGATAATAGTAGGGCTCAAGGAGTTTTTCGGGAGACGTTTTCTAGTAAGCGTGCTGAATACCTTTATGGGGCTTCCGCCGGTAGTGGTCGGCCTGGTTGTTTATCTCCTGTTATCACGGAGTGGGCCCCTTGGATTTATGGGACTTCTATACTCGCCCACGGCTATGATTATTGCTCAAACTATTCTGGCGACACCGATTATCGCTGCCTTGACGGTCTCCGCTCTTACCGGCATCAACCCGGCCATAAGAGACACAGCCATTTCGCTTGGGGCATCCAAATGGCGGGCCGTCTGGGTTATAGTCCGTGAGGCTCGCTTTGCCTTCATGGCTGCGGTTATTGCCGGACTGGGAAGGGTCATCGCTGAGGTAGGGGCCGTCTTGATGGTCGGAGGAAACATCGCGGGCTATACCAGGGTAATGACTACGGCCATTGCCCTGGACACGTCCAAGGGTGAATTTGAACTGGCCATTGCGCTCGGTCTTGTCCTTATGGCTATATCTTTCCTGATCAACTTTGCCCTGAATCTTGTACAGGGAAAGTAAGAACTTCATTAACTGCCCGGCCACGAATGGACACAAATGGACTCGAATAAACAAAAGATTGTGTATAGAGATTTATCTTATAAAATTGTGGGCTCAGCGATGGAAGTACACCGTAAACCAGGTTACGGGTTTTTGGAAAAGGTCTACGAGAATGCCATGATGATGCTATTGCGGCGAGAGGGAATTAGTGCCCAACAACAAGCGCCGATAACAGTCTATTTTGACGGAGAGGCGGTGGGAGACTATTATGCGGACATTTTAGTTGAAGATAAAATTATTTTAGAACTTAAGGCTATCGAAAAGATTACGGATGTGCATAGGGCTCAGACACTTCACTATTTGAAGGCAACAGGCCTGCAGTTAGCAATGCTTCTCAATTTTGGAAAAGAAAGGCTTGAGCATGAAAGATTTGTTCAATAAGAGTTTTTCGTATAAATTCGTGCCATTCGTGGCCGATTTTACTAATTTTGTATAACTTCGTGTTAATTCGTGGCTAATATGAAAAAGCAATTTGAACTACACAACGTTAGCCTCCAGAAAGGTTCCACTACCATTTTAAGTGGCATCAACCTTGCCTTCGAAAAAGGCCTGGTTTATGCCATAGTGGGACCAAACGGATCCGGAAAAACCTTTCTTTTAAGGCTCTTAAACCTATTGGAAAGCCCCAGTGCCGGTTCTATTTACTACTCAGGAATGGACACCTCTCGTGCCGATCAAATTTTGCTGCGCCGCGAAATGGCATTCGTAGCCCAGGAGCCGGTTATGTTCAACTGTTCTGTCTTCAGGAATGTGGCTGCTGGGTTGGGATTCAGGGGGGTCGCTAAATCTGAGAGGCGAGAGCGTGTCTATGAAACCTTACGTCTGTTATCCCTGGACGGCTACACACGACGAAATGCCCGCGCATTATCTGGCGGTGAAAAGCAAAAAGTGGCTATTGCTCGCGCCTTCGTTCTTCGGCCAAAAGTCCTTCTCCTGGATGAACCTACCGCCAATCTGGATCAACAAAGCGCCAAAGATATCGAAGGCTTAGTTCAAGAAATCAACAGGGTTAAAGGGACTACCATAATCCTGGTTACCCATGGGATAGGGCAGGCCAAGAGATTGTCTGACGAAGTGGTTTTTCTTAAGCATGGCCGAATCGTTGAAAAAGGAAAAACAGCCGCACTCCTTAAGGAGCCCCTCCCTGAATTTATACTATGAGCTTTTAAGCGAAAGATATTGCCTCTCTTAACCCTCATCGGGGATTCAACTGCAAGGCCAACCTATCCGTGTGACATGGCTATTCTTCTGCGACACAGGCGAGTTTTTGCTTGACAGGGAGGCCGGATTCCGATACGTTCACATCCTGAACGTTTCTCTGGATCTGGGAGCACCTGTGAATACGTCGAGTCCCCAAACATCCTTCATGCCTGCCTGCAATAGCTCCACAAGCACGGCGGGCGGGGATGGATACATAGCGGGTCTGACTAGAGAGGATGAACAGACTTCCCTCCCGTGGATGGGCCGAGGCCTGGACTCGCCTCAGGCCAGGTGGTATGCCATCTATACGAGGTGCCACCATGAATTTGCCATCTGGTCTCAATTAAAGAAAAAGTCCATTGAAAATTTCTTCCCATGCCTTACCCGGTGGAGTCGTAGAAAAGACCGCAAGGTAAGGGTTCAGGTACCGCTATTCCCTGGCTATCTCTTTGTTAGGATCCCTTTTACCCCTTGCCGGGCCCTCGAAGTCATAAAACTGAACGGTGTGGTTCGCTTCCTTGGAGAAAGTAACCAAAGCCCGGCCGCCATACCGGATATCCAGATTGAATCACTGAAAACCATTATCACCTCCGATGACCGGATCCTACCCTTTGCCTATCTTCATGTCGGCCAAAGGGTGCGTGTCTGCAGGGGGCCCTTTGAGGGGTGTGAGGGCATTTTAATACGCACGATGGCAGCGAAAGATCGCCTGGTTATTTCTCTCGAACTTTTAAGGCGTTCAGTCGCCGTAGAAATAGACTCGGCGGATGTGATTCCGCTGTGATTTAGACCTACCCACCAATGGCTACTATAGCGGTTAACGGGTGATACCTGTGTAACCGACAGAGCGGAGCTATCCCCTTCGCTCTTCGCTCTTAGCTCTAAGCTTATCATAAACCAGATAGACCAGATCAACCAGACAAACCAGATTCATGAAAATCATCCGTTTCGAAGACCTCGAATGCTGGCAAGAAGCAAGGGAGCTAGTAAAGAAAATCTACGAGGCAACCAGGAGCAACAATTTTTGCAAGGATCTCCGATTATGTGGACAGATTCAGGCGGCGGCCACCTCGTCTATGGCAAATATTGCTGAGGGATTTATTCGCCGGTCGGATAAGGAATTTATACAATTTTTGTTTATAGCGATGTCTTCGACAGCAGAAGTTCAAAGCCACCTCTACGTGGCGCTGGATCAACAATACATCGATCAGAAGCAATTTGACACCATTTACAAACAGGCCGACAAAACCGCAAAGATCATCTCCGGCCTCATAAGATACCTTCTCACCAAACCCACAAAATCCACGAAACAGAAGAAATAAACCAAACAAACCAATCAACGAAAAAAGGTGGAAAGAGAAAAACGTCACATCTTGCGCTTGATGGAGACCATCGAACAGAATGGCCAGATAAGCCAGAGAGAGCTTTCAAAAAAGCTTGGTATTTCGCTTGGTCTGGTTAACCTTTTTATAAAGCGCCTGGCCGGGGATGGGTATTTCGAGGTAACTCCATGCTTGCCCAGACGTACAGGGTACTCATTGACCGCAACCGGTCGGGCCGAAAAATCGCGCCTGGCCGAGGAGTACCTCGGCTATTTCCTGAGATTTTACAGCGATGTACGGAAAACCATCCAGAAGAGGCTAAGCGAACTCGAAAATGAACAGATCGAGAAGGTCATCTTCTATGGCGCCGGGGCAATAGCGGAATTGATCTATCTTTGTTTGTGCCAAAGCTCCATAAATTTAGTCGGTGTAATAGACAAGGCTAATGAAGGCGGGATATTCTTCGGTCACCGGATTCATTCGCCGGAGAACATCTTAAGCCTGCCAAGGGTACCGGTGTTTTTGGCGACTCTGGAAGATTGTGAGGAAAAGGCAAGGGAAATAAGAGAAAATGGAGGTCTGGACCGTGAAGTCTTCACGATGGAATTCTCATCACCCATTACCCATTACTGATCACTGATTACCGATTACCGATTACTCATTACGGACAACCGATATGCATCTACGTAAAAGGATTTTGGTCACCGGAGGCGCAGGATTTCTCGGCTCTCATCTTTGCGAGAGATTACTGGAAGACGGCCATGAAGTAATATGTGCGGATAACTTCTTTACGGGCACAAAGGCCAATATTAAGCACCTATTATCAAATCCCAACTTTGAGGTATTACGGCATGACATTACCTTTCCTCTATATGTCGAGGTAGACAAAATCTACAACCTGGCCTGCCCGGCCAGTCCCATTCACTATCAGCACGACCCAGTCCAAACGACTAAAACCAGCGTACACGGTGCCATCAATATGCTTGGTCTGGCCAAACGACTCAAGGCAAAAATATTCCAGGCCTCAACCAGCGAGGTCTACGGAGACCCAGCGGTACACCCACAACCGGAAAGCTACTGGGGGAATGTCAACCCAATAGGATTTCGCTCCTGCTACGATGAAGGTAAACGCTGTGCTGAAACCCTCTTTTTTGATTATTACCGCCAGCACAAGCTACGCATCAAGGTAGCCCGGATATTTAACACGTACGGGCCACGCATGCATCCCAACGACGGGCGCGTAGTTTCTAACTTTATCGTCCAGGCCCTGCGCGATAAACCGATTACGGTGTACGGTGACGGAACACAGACCCGCTCCTTCTGCTACGTGGATGACATGATAGAGGCGTTTGTTCGTCTGATGAGCTCGCCGGATGGATTTACCGGACCGGTCAACCTCGGCAATCCGGGAGAGTTTACCATCCTGGAGTTAGCCGAGAAAGTTATCGGGATGACGAATTCAAAATCCAAAATCGTCTTCGAACTGCTACCTCAAGACGATCCGGCTCAAAGACAACCAGACATTGGGCTAGCCCTGGAAAAGCTCGAGTGGGAGCCAAAGATCGATCTCGAACAGGGACTGAGACACACAATTACCTATTTTGACAATTTGCTAAAAGGAATTCCCGACTAACACCGACCAGATAAACCAGAAACAGTAAATTGTAAAACGTAAGGAGTGAGGTGTTAGAGAAGCCTTGAGCTTACCCCTCACGCTTTACGGTATGGACCAAACCAACCAAACAGACCAAATCAAATATAAAAGAACATTTCCAAAGCGATTATGGAGATAATCTCAAAAATAGACGCTGATAAGGTCAAAGAGCTGGCGACGAAAGATAAATTGGCCTTCAAGAAGCATACCGTCCTGCGTATGAGCCAGCGAAACATTTCAGCGGATGCAGTAAAACAAACATTGCAGCGCTGTGAGATAATTGAAGATTATCCCGAAGATCGTCCCTTGCCAAGCGCTTTAGTTCTCGGATACACTGAAAATAACAGGGTCCTTCATACAGTGATCGCGTTAGATGAGGGCGAAGAGATGTTATGGATAATTACCGTGTACGAGCCGACTCTTTTGGAGTGGGAGGAAGGGTTCAAAAAAAGGAGAAACAGAGATGAAATGCCCGCTATGTAGAGGGAAAATGGTGAAAGGGAAAACCCATTTACCTTATGAACTTGACGGAGAAAGAATCGTAGTGGTAAAGAATGTGCCTGCTTTAGTTTGTGCCCAGTGTGGAGATGCCTTTGTAGAGATCGAGGTATTGAGGAAAGTTGAGAAAATTATCGATAGAGCTGGACGCGATGGTGTAACTATGGGTTTTGTTGAGTACGAGAAGGCAGCGTAACCTGTCTAAACCATAAGAGAGAAAGTAACAGCTTTCGACAGCTCACGCTCCCTGTTTACCCCGTGGAATGACGAGCCTATTCCACGGGGGCTCTACGCTCTTAGCTCTATGCTTATAGTAAACCAAACCAACCAGACAAACCAGATAAACCAAATTCATGAAAATCACCCGTTTCGAAGACCTCGAATGCTGGCAGCAAGCACGAAACATTGTTAATCGAGTTTATAGCGTCTGTAGTGTTAGCGGATTCAAAAAAGAATATGGTCTCACAGATCAAGTAAAAAGAGCTGCTACCTCTATAATGGCTAACATTGCGGAAGGATTCTCAAGGAAAGGAAACAAGGAATTCGTACAATTTCTTTTTATTGCAAAATCTTCAGCTGCTGAACTCCAGAGTCATCTTTATATTGCTTTTGACCAAGAGTATATTAGTAAATCCCAATTTGATGAATTGTATGGAGAAGTTGATAAAGTTTCGCGTCAGATATCCAATTTTATTAAATATCTCAATTCATTCATTAAACGCAACAACCCAAAAACGCTACAAACCCAATAAACCCAATAAACTCGAGAAACTCAATGAACCCAACAAACCAAAAAGCCTTAATCACCGGCATAACCGGTCAGGACGGCTCATACCTGGCGGAGCTTCTGCTCTCCAAAGGTTATGAAGTTTACGGCATAATACGCCGATCGTCTTCGTTCAACACGGATAGAATAGACCATATTTACCAGGACCCGCATCAACCCGAGTGCCGGCTTTTCCTGCATTATGGTGATCTCACGGATGGGACGGTGCTGAGGAGGATCCTGGAAAAAGTGCAACCGGACGAGGTTTATAACCTGGGTGCGCAGTCGCACGTCCGGGTATCCTTTGACGAACCGGAATACACGGCCGATGTAGTGGCCCTGGGAACACTGAGATTGTTGGAGGCTGTACGGGACTTTCAAGAGAGAACACAAAGACAGGTAAAATTTTACCAGGCCTGCTCTTCTGAGATGTATGGAAAGGTAAGGGAAATCCCTCAAAGGGAGACCACACCCTTTTATCCACGCAGCCCCTATGCAGCAGCCAAGGTCTATGCCTACTGGCAGACGGTGAACTATCGGGAGGCTTACGGGCTTTTCGCCTGTAACGGGATACTCTTCAATCACGAGTCTCCAAGGCGTGGCGAGACGTTTGTTACCCGTAAAATAACCCGGGCAGCGACACGCATCAAACTGGGACTCCAGGAGAAACTCTATCTTGGCAATCTCGAGGCCAGGCGTGACTGGGGATTTGCCGGGGACTATGTCGAGGCCATGTGGCTTATGTTGCAGCAGGAAGAGCCGGATGATTATGTGATTGCCACCGGCAAAAACTACTTAGTTAAGGAGTTTCTTGAAAAGGTGTTTTCCAAACTGGACTTGGAATGGAAGAAGTTTGTGGAGACTGATCCTCGCTACTTCAGGCCCACGGAAGTAGACAACTTGCTTGGTGACCCTACCAAGGCGCAGCAAAAACTCGGCTGGGAACCTAAGATAAATATTGATCAACTGGTAGACATGATGATCGAATACGACATGGAACTGGCCAAACAGGAACGGACATTACGCGATGCCGGACACATTGTCCAAAACAGACGAAACCATGAGTAACTACGAGAGTAACTTTAGGACTAAGGACTGAGGACTAAGTAAAAAGTGGGCAGGATTGAACGGTTTGAAGATCTGGTTGCATGGCAAAAGGCACGTGAACTGACAAAAGAGGTTTATCTAGTGACCGAGAAAGGCGCGTTTGGAAAAGATTTTCCGCTTCGTGATCAAATAAGACGTGCCGCGCTATCAGTAATGTCTAATATAGCAGAAGGCTTCGATCGTGGTGGCCGTTCTGAGTTTCATCAGTTTTTGGTTGTTGCCAAGGCATCATGTGCTGAGGTTCGGTCACAGCTTTATGTGGCTTTGGATGTAGGATATTTGCCAGACGATTCGTTTCAGCGTTTATTGACAATGGTAGAAGAATTGGGCCGCATTGTGAATGGACTTCGTGCAGCTGTCCAAAAACAAAGAGACGCAGCAAAATGAGTAACAATAGCCAGTCCTTAGTCCCAGGCCCTCAGTCCTCGGTCCTTGATCCTCAGTCCCGCATCTACGTAGCCGGCCATCACGGTTTAGTAGGCTCGGCTCTTGTGCGCAAGCTAAAGGCACAGGGATACAACAATCTGATCCTGCGGACCAGTAAAGAACTGGATTTAAGAAGACAGTCAGACGTTGAGGCTTTTTTTGCTAAAGAAAAACCGGAATATGTCTTTCTGGCTGCTGCCAGGGTAGGGGGGATCCTTGCCAATGCCACTTATCCGGCTGATTTTATTTATGACAACATTGCCATTCAAACTAATATTATTCACGCCGCCTATATGCATGGCGTCAAAAGGCTTCTGTTTTTGGGGAGTTCCTGCATCTATCCCCGGGACTGCCCCCAACCCATGAAAGAAGAATGCCTTCTTACCGGGCCGCTGGAGCCTACGAACGAACCTTACGCCGTAGCCAAAATCGCGGGGATCGAAATGTGCCAGGCTTATAACCGCCAGTATGGCACTAAGTTTCTGGCTGTAATGCCTACCAATCTATATGGCCAAGATGACAACTTTGACCTGGAAACCTCGCACGTCGTCCCGGCCCTCATCCGCAAAATGCATCTCGGAAAGTGTTTACAAAATGCTGATTTCGATTCCATTAGAAGGGATCTCAAAAAACACCCCATACGTAATTACGACGTGACTCAACTAAAAGATCCAGACATTATTAGTCTCCTTTCCAAATTTGGAATTATTAGTGAGCATCCCAAAAACACTTCACCCCTCACTGCTCACTCCTTACACGGCGAAGCCATTAGCTCAGTCCTCAGTCCTCAGCACTCAGTCCTTAGCCCTTCGTCCTCAGTCCCCAGTCCTGAGACCT
>CAYSYZ010000061.1:0-12085 GCA_964435205.1 uncultured Desulfovibrionales bacterium | reverse complement strand
CACCCCCACCCCAACCCTCCCCCATCAAGGGGGAGGGGAATTTTGGGGTTTCCGGATGAAAACTAAACTAGCCTGACTGGCGATCCGCCTTCGGTGGACTACTTGAGGTTGGCCTTAAAATCGCCTAGGCCAAAATACTTACCCTGGAAACTGCCTCTTTCCTTAAGTACAGATTTTATGGCATCGATCGTACCCATTTTGTCCCGCGCCCAGAGTGGCGCCACCAATTCCTCTGGTCTTGGATCACCGGTTAAACGCTGGATAACTACATTCGGGGGTATTAACTCCAGGACATCGCACACCAGGTCCACATATTCCTGCTGTGCAAGCGGGGTGTATTGCCCTGCTTTTAACAGCCTTTCCATCTCACTCCCTTGAGCTACGTAGAGGAGGTGTATTTTCAACCCCTGTATACCCAGCCCGGCAAGCAGCCGGGCAGTTACCAGCATATCCTTTTTCGTTTCTCCAGGCAATCCCAGTATAATATGCACGCAAACGGGAAGTCCCACCTTTTGTGTCATCTTTACGGCCTGCAGGAAATCAGCTACAGTATGCCCCCGGTTTATAAAATCAAGGGTCCGGTCGTGCGCAGACTGGAGGCCATACTCCATCCAGACCACATGCTTCTCCTGATAAGAAGCAAGAAGGGTCAGGATATTGGCATCGACGCAGTCTGGTCTTGTACCTATGGCCAGGCCAATAACATCTTCATCGGCCAGTGATTCCTCATACCTCTGTTTGAGGACCGGAAGCGGTGCATACGTGTTGGAAAAAGATTGAAAATAGGCGATGAACTTCGTGGCCCCATATCGCCGGCCAAGGAGCGATTTTGCCTGCCCGATCTGCTCGGAAATGGACAAACCGTGCCGAAAGGCCCCCGTCCCGGATCCGTAAGAATTACAGTAAATGCATCCCCGCACCGACTTTGTACCGTCCCGGTTGGGACAGTTGAAACCGGCATCTATTGGTATTTTCTGTACGCGGCATCCATAGATATTACGCCAATAACTGCTAAGATCATTATAAAGTCTATCCTCAAGCATTAATCGTTCCTTTTAGACGCTCCGCCAACCAGTGCAAGGCCCCGTCCCGCGTACTTACCAAACCCTCGAGGCGGGCATCCTCCAGTTCCTCCATTAAGACCCTGAAGAAAGGACCCGGCTCAAGATGAAAGATATTTATCAAATCATGCCCGGTTACAAAGCGCGGACGGCCAAGAAGTGGCTTTACCTTCTCCTGGTAGAAAATAATTGTATTCTCAAAAAGCCGCACCAGCAAGGCCTCACAATCAGGTGGCTTACCCGGGCCTTGACCGGCCAAACTATCGGCCATAGCCAGGACAAACAAACCCCTAAGATCATCTCCCGCTTCCCTAATCAAGCGGCCAATGGCCCGAGGCGTTACTTCCCCCGACCTCAAGACATTTACCAGATGAAATGGCCGCATATGGAGATAGATCATCTTTTTCACAAACTCAATGCTCTTATTGCTCCATTTGAGTCTCCTGGCAAAATTATCAAATATTTCCACGCCAGCCTGGTCATGATTGTAAAAGGTAAATTTTTCGTTAATCTCTTCCGCAGTCTTTGGTTTTCCCACATCATGAAAAAGGGCCGCCCATTTCAGGCCCAGAATAGATTTCGCTTCATCCTGCAAATACCCTGCTACCTCTTTCTCATACTTAACAGGGAAATAATCTGCAGGATCAGCCTGAATCTTTTCCAGGTAATAAAGGGTAAGAAACGAATGATCATGAACATCGAGGTGATGGTAGCTATACTGCTGTACACCGCGAGTGTCTTCCATTTCAGGGCAAATAATCGGAAAAATCCCATCTTTGTCCATCCACCGCAAAGCGGGATAGCTTTTTTCCGCACCGACTAAGGCATTCAATTCATAAGTTATCCGCTCCACCGAGATATTCTTTATTAGAGCACGGTATTTTCTTACCATGTTGCGGGAGGTAGGGTCTATTTGGAAATCAAGGGCCGCAGCGAACCGGTAGGCTCTCAGCATGCGGAGTGGATCATCCATTATGCTCTGCTCACTTATAAAGCGGATAAGCTTTTTTTCGATATCTGCCTGCCCGCCAGTCGGATCGATTAGATTTAAAGGGGCTTCGAGCCTATCGCCGGTTAGGCAAACGGCTAAGGCATTAATGGTCAGGTCACGCAGGCGTAAGTCCTCCTCAATGGTTTGGCTCCCCTTGCGAAATTCAGAAAAATCCACCTGGTAATTCTTGCAGGCCACTCGCGCTACCTTCTCTATGTCGTCCAAAAGGATAAAAGTACCCCGTGCCATTTCCGTAAACCTCTGTGCTAACGCCAGAGCGTGCCGGGAAACCGCAAGGTCGATGTCCCTTACGTGCCGGCCAAGGATCATATCCCTGACGGTGCCTCCGGCCACGCAAATCTTAATTCCTTCCTGCGCACACTCTCGCACGAAGGCCAGGACTGCTGGCGGCACCACCCCACGGATATCGAGCTGAAAGGGACTGGGCATAGTATACTTTTAACAAGTAGCCCGGAGTTTTTCAAGGAAATCGATTTAACTCTTGCAGTCTGTCGATTAACGTATCTATAATTACTCAGAAAAATGAAAAACCCCTTTGCGGTACTCGGTATAACGCCCCACATGGTGGCGCGTCTCGACAATGAGGCTTTATATAACCTCGTTAAGGTCTGCTAGCGTGCATTGCAGCAAGCCCATCATCCAGACAAGCTGCGAAAGCATACAGAAACCGCCCGGCGGAAAGCTACCGAACTGGCAACCGAAATCAATCTGGCCCATGAAAAACTCAACTGGCTGAAAGACCCGCATTCATTCCTTCTGCATAAAGAACGATATTCAAAAACCCTCCGGCAAAGGGAAAGAAATCTCCGTAAAGTGCAGGACATGCTCGAAGCGGTCGTGAATAAACAGAAAGAAATGGCCGAAAGCTTTTGGCAATATCTTGGGTATAGTGAAGAACCACCTGGCCGAAACAATAATTGCCCGGTTACATGCCTCAAGACACCCGTCGGTACCACGTTCGGCATCCTTGATGTTGCTATGAGGCAAAACGTACGTTCACGGGGCTGGGCGTCGGGATTAGGTTATAAGGAAATAAAATTTGATGAAACTGGCCAGATGTACTACCGTCTTCCCGGTCAGAAGAAATTCTCACCGGTTAACTTTATCAAACTTATTGGAACCATCGCTAAGGATAAGATAGACATTGATGCCCTGTTAGAAAAGAAACCGTTCAAAGGAACCTTGTACATCGAAAACCGATCACCGGTGAAAGAAACTAAGAATCGTAAATATCTTGAGATCCTGAACACTGTGTCTATCTCTGAGTTCAAATGGCAATGTTTGCCATTTCTAAAACCAGACATAGTCGAAGGGCACTATCTGTTCTCCATCCATCGAAAGGCATCGGCGATGGATAAAGTATTTCTGGAAGGCGTCGTCACCCGGATAAGCAAAACTTAGCCGGACCACTCTGGAACTTACTCCGTCCCGTAATTCACTTTCTTAATTTTCGAAAGAGATCACTCTTCTCACAGGCCATTCTCCAATCGCAATCTCCGCAATAAGACCCATACCATTCCAGAAATATTTCCGGAAGTCGTTCTCTTATCCTGCTCCATCGGATCTTCACCCCTGGACTGACCTTGAGCAGGCGTAATGCCGTGTCATCCATCTCTTTGATCTCTTCTTCTGCATTTTCATGGTTTTCACACTGGCCGTCCCTCAGGTGCGGGCATTTTCCGCATATGTCATCTGCTCCTGAACAAACTTCTATTTTGTTGTTTTCGCCTGCATCCAGTATGTCTTCGAGGTTTTTTATAAACTCTGCATCGTACCCCTCCCCCTTAAAAAAATGGAGGCAGACGAGATGATGTCCTCTAAGTACAGGCATAATAATCTAATTGTATAGTTTCAGAATAGGTCCCACCGCATAGGTAAAACATTTTTGGGGGAAGGGCAAGCCGAGCTGCAGTACAAGCAGTCTTAAGAGTAAGTTCCCAATGTCTCTTTATATATGGTTATCTTGCTTTCTTTGGGAAACAGGATAACCTGCCGATGGTATCTCCCGAGCACGTCAATCAAGGCATATTTCATATTATTTTTCTGCAACTCACCCTCTACTGTTCCAAGTATGCCCGCACAAGGATCAGAACCGCCAATTATAAAATAACCCGGGTCCTTGATGCCGTCTCTAGCTTGATGAGCCTGAAATTGCTTTATGACATCATCAGGAAAATTATAGGGGCCGATGTTTGTTTTATGGCCGACTATGTGAGAGAGGCCGCCTATTTTCAACTTTTCGGAAAATAAAATCAGGCAGATACAGCTCCCCAACCCGGTTGATTGGGTATGACTGCCGAAGCTTATCTGTCCCTGGTAAATTGTTTGTTCAGCGTTGCCACGCTTCTTGACGTATTCAATATGCATGGGCCTTTTGACCTGCGAAAAGAATTACCCAGGGCTAATTGGTCCCCAAATGGATAAATACTTTGAAAGGTTAACACGAATGCCAGCAGGAGGCAACATCATCAGCACACCGGTCTGGACAGGCAAGTTCCATTTATGGTGGTTCTGTAAGTAGCTGTTACTTTATCTTTTTCATTATTTCCCGGAGAAAGGCCGGTAGATCTGAAGGTTGTCTCGATGTTATAAGGTTTTCGTCAACTACGACTTCCCTATCCTCATACCGTGCGCCTGCTTCTTTCATCTCTGGCGCTACTGATTTATAGCAGGTTGCGGACCTTCCCTTGAGTAGTCCAGCTGATACCAATATCTGGGGCCCGTGACAGATCGCCGCAACTGGCTTTTTCTTCTCGAAAAAGTGCTTGGCTATTTCAAGTGCTTCCTTCTCTTTCCGCAAGGCTCCCGGTGCCCTTCCTCCGGGAAGGATGAGCATGTCATAATCCTGGGGATTGACCTCCTTCAGCGTCTTGTCCACCTTCACCTCATAGCCGTGTTTCCCCTGGATATGCTTCTGCTTGAGTGAAGCTATCTCTACGGGGATGCCTTCTTCGAGCAAACGATAATATGGAACAAGCAGTTCACTGTCCTCAAAGTTATCTGCGCTCATTATCAAAATCTTCATAGCATGCCTCCTTCTAAATCCCTTATAATATATATTCTAGAGGATATTCTCCTGAACATGCCACAAGAATTGCAGCAGTTCACGAAATTGCGGGAGTCCATGGCCATCGGGTCTTCACATTTGAACAGGAGGACACAGGTGCTGCAGGACCGGTACGTCAAGATCGGTGAAATCAATACCCGATACTGGGTCTGCGGAGATCACGGTACGGCGGTTATCCTGCTTCACGGCTTGGGAGCATCGGCAGAAGTGTGGATTCACAATATTTTTGCCTTAGCAGAACAACATCGTGTATATGCTCCGGACATGGTTGGTTTTGGCCGCTCTGACAAGCCGTCAGTTTCCTATCTACCTTCTTACTTGGTCGGCTTCATCCATGAATTCTTGGCGGCATTAAATATCGAGCGTGCCAGCTTTGTGGGGTTGTCTATCGGGGGCGGTCTGGCCTTACAATACACACTCCGGTACCGCGACCAGGTGGAAAAGCTGGTCCTGGTAGACAGCGCCGGTCTGGGCCGGGAAACCACGATTCTCCTGCGGTTGGCTACACTCCCTTTCGTTGGTGAACTGTTTGGTCGCCCTAGCCCGAAAAAGTTGGCCCTGTGTATTAAAAGGCTGGTGTATAATCCTGCGCTGGCAACAGAGGACCTGATAAAGCTCTACTGCGAACTATACTCGCAGCGAGATGCCCGGAAAGCCTTTCTGAAGGTACTGCGCGCGATCTGCACCATTCGCGGAGTCCGGACAGATATTCTCCATCCTATCCTGGCAAATCTTACCACGATAACTGCGCCTACACTGATCATTTGGGGTAAACAGGATCGCATCCTGCCTGTCAGACATGCTTATTTGGCCAGGGAGAAAATACCTGATTCGCAACTGCACATTTTTGATTATTGTGGGCACATCCCGAATTTCGAGCATCCAGAAGAATTCAACAGGCTAGTGCTCGCATTCCTATCTAATGATTGACGAAAGGATCTTTCTAATGCACCGTCGACCCTGGTGTGCGGTTCAAGAAATCGGTCCAACCGGCTGCAGTGTATCTTTCCATCTCTTTAAACTGAATGCCGATATTGTACATGTGCTCGTCCTTCTTTACCCAGGCTACCCTACCCTTCGCCTTTATTGGCACGTGAGCGTCAATAGCGAGCTCCAGGAATGTGCCTTCGCGACAGGGGTCAATGCTTTTGATCAGCAGGCCACCTAAGCTGGCATTGTAGACGTACTCCTTGAAAAACTTACTCCCGTCAGAGTAGACAATAGAAAGTAAGGTTGGTATACGCTCATATTGTCTTTTTTCTTTTTCTGAATACATGGTCCACGCTCCCTTCGCTATTAGGGTAGAGTCTTGGAAGCTCCTCCCTTCCTTATCGCACTTTTTCCGCAGATCTTCATGGGTTCGTTAACTGGAGTTTCCTGAGTTTTTGGGGAACCTCTTCCTCTCTGAGCGAAACTTGCTGGAGCAGTCCGCCTCCGGCGGACCGAGGGCGAGCAGGAAGGGGAAAGCCAGCCCCTTAGAGGCTGGATATCCATGCTTTATCAACGCAGGGTGGAGGGGGCAGAAAATAATCAGGCAGAACGGGAGCTTATTCATCTTTGCTACGGTAAAAGGCTTCGATGCTTCTAACCATGCCGTCAATAGTGTACTGCTCCGGCATGACGTGGGTGGTAATACCAAATCTTTTTGCGGTCTCCGCGGTAATAGGCCCGATGCAGGCGATGTCAACTCGTTCAAGAAGTGACGAAACTCGATCCGTTCCCAGCAAATCTACGAAATTGTTGACTGTGGATGAACTGGTAAAGGTAACCATATTAATTTCGCCGTTCTTAAACATTTTAATGAGTGTCTCAGTCTCCAGAGCCTCTGGCTTGACAGTTTTATAGGCAGGCACTACTTCAACTTCTGCGCCCGCTTCACGCAGCTTCTCCGGCAGAATCTCCCTGGCAGCTTTAGCCCTGGGAATAAGGATCTTTTTACCCGTTATATTGAAATCCTTCAGACCCTCAATGATCCCCTCCGCCCGGTATTCTGAAGGGACAAAATCCGGCTTAATATATAGCCCTTCCAGTACCTCAGCCGTCTTCGGCCCAATAGCGGCTATCTTGCACCTGCTCAGGCAACGGAGATCGCGGCCTACAACCTTCAGGCGCATCAGAAAATTCTTGACGCCGTTAACGCTTGTAAAAATAACCCAGTCAAATCCTTCGATGCCCCTTATGACGCTATCCAGCGGCTCCCAGCTGTCAGGGGGGACAATGCGGATAGTAGGAAATTCTTCACAGTCTGCGCCCAGTTCTTCCAGTTTTTGCACCAGCTCACTGGCCTGCTCGCGCGTCCGGGTGACAACAATGCGTTTCCCGAAAAGAGGCTTGTTTTCAAACCAGGACAGACTTTCACGCAAACTTACCACCTCACCAACAACGGTGATGGCTGGTGGTCTCAAGCCCCTTTTGTTCACCAACCCCACGATGTCTGAGAGGCACCCGACGACTGTCTCCTGTTTGGGTGTCGTTCCCCAGCGGATGACGGCGCAGGGTGTTTCCGGAGATCGGCCATTGGCTACAAGTTTCTCCACGATATGGGGCAGGGTTTTCACCCCCATGAAAAAAACGAGCGTCCCTACCCCGGTAGAAATCTTATCCCAGGCAATGGCACTTTTCTCCTTTTCCGGATCCTCGTGACCCGTGATGAAAGCCACGTCCGTGGTGTAGCGGCGGTGAGTAAGTGGTATGCCGGCATAGGCGGCCGCAGCAATCCCGGAAGTTATGCCCGGTATTATCTCAAACGGTATCCCGGCCGCGGCTAGCTCCTCGGCCTCTTCTCCGCCTCGACCAAAAACAAAGGGATCGCCACCTTTAAGACGTGCCACTACCTTTCCCTCCCCGGCGCGTTCAACGATAAGGCGGTTTATATCTTCCTGCGCCATGGTGTGGCAGCCTGCTTTCTTGCCCACATAAATCTGCTCAGCCCCAGCCGGAGCGTACTCAAGAAGACGTTTGCTGGCTAAATAGTCGTATATCACCACGTCAGCCCTGCCCAGGACATCTCTCGCTTTCACCGTAATCAGTCCTGGATCTCCCGGGCCAGCCCCGATCAGAAATACTTTTCCAGTCATCTTTACTCGATTATCTGACATTGCGATGCTTCCATTACCTGAGAAGTTGCCCGTATACCTCTTTGAGGACGTCAAGAGCACCCATATTCAAAATATCTTCCGCAAGGGCTATGCCAAGGCCTTCGGGGTCGTTTAACGATCCGGCCATCTCCTTTTTAAAAAAACGCGCACCTGAGGGATCGGCCACAATCCCGCGCAGGACGAGTTGCCCGTCCTTTATCGCTCCAAGGGCGCCGATAGGTACCTGGCAGCCCCCTTCAAGTCTTTTCAAGTACGAGCGTTCGGACCGCACGGCGGTGGCAGTTTCAGCGTGATTTAAGAAAGAAAGGGCGTCCAGGAGGCCTTCGTCTTCCCGGCGCAGTTCGATACCCAGCGCCCCCTGGCCAATGGCCGGCAACATGATTTCCACCGGCAGATATTCGCTGACAGCATCTTTTAGAGCCATACGGTTTATGCCAGCCGCAGCCACAATTACAGCGTGCAGGGATTCGGTCTTCAGTTTCCGTATGCGGGTGTCAAGATTCCCCCGGAGAGAAACTATTTCGAAATCAGGCCGGTAGGTCAGAAGCTGCGACTTACGGCGGAGACTGCTGGTACCAATCCGGGCATTTGAAGGCAAATCAGCCAGTTTCTCTCCATTCTTAGCGATCAAGACGTCACGTGCGTCTTCCCTCTCAGTTATAATACCAATATGTAGTTCAGGAGGCAGATCTGTGGGGACATCCTTCATGCTGTGAACAGCAAGGTCTATCTCGCCTCGCAAAAGTGCTTCTTCAATCTCCTTGACAAAGAGGCCCTTCCCCCCGACCTTGGCCAGGGGAACATCCAGGATCTTATCCCCTTTAGTCGTTATCTTGACCAAGGAAACCCGGGAACCTGGCAGCCTTGCCTCAATCTGATCTTTGACCCACGTAGCCTGGGTCATAGCCAGAGCACTGCCCCGTGTCCCGATGCGTATATTCTTCAGATCAAAAAACATCTCTCAGATCTTCTCCTGACCGGGCAAAATACACAAAAGACCCGGCCCCATCTCCCTTGCAAATGCGGCCGGGTCTTATCCTTTCTTAATGACACGTACTGCAGGACTTGCTGGAGCAGCTTGTGCAGCCACTTGAGCTGGCCGTGCTGGTAAACCTACTGCCACTCTTAACGGCGCAGGATGACATCAATTTTTCCAGATGAGTACCATGGCATTTGGGGCAATTGACACCATCTGATTTACTGAGTACTAAACTTTCAAAGTCTGTTCCACAATCCAGACAGTGGAATTCAAAGATGGGCATTTCTTACTCCTCCTTAAATCAATCACTGGCGCGCCTTATAGTGATAGCCGTCCCGGCCGCGATCTCATCCAAGAATTCTATCCCTTGCGTCACCTGCCCGACCATGTTGACGGCGCTGGCCGCCCGGATTTCATCGCCTCTGCTGGCGGGTGTTCGTCCCCAGAAGATACAAAAGGCGCTGCCGCTGGGCCAGTAGCCCAGCGTCCCCACTTCCACTATCTGGTGCGCTCCAGCCTCAAGGGAAGCACGCACGGGTATAGAAAAGTATATCTCTTTTCCCCAGGTCAAGCATTTGCTTTCTATCGGCAGCACCTCCCAGATAGCCTGGGCTGTATCCGTATCATTTAGCACCGCCTCGATCACCCTGCCAGAAGCGATGATGTGAATACGTTTATCCATAGCTGACTCTAAGCATGCAACTCTTCCAGGATTGCCGCAGCGAGGAGCGGCACCATAATTTCATGGTGTCCGACCAGACAATAACCCTGACCGGATTCCTTTGTTGGTCTGGAGACAACATTGGTCATGGGTCTATAGTGCCGGATAAAATCCATGTTCACCGTTGTAAATCGCTTAACCTCGTGTCCAAGGTTTCTGGCAACACTAAGGGCTTTTAAAAAGACCTCCGGAAGAATTACCGCCGAACCGACGTTCAGATATACTCCACCTTCCAGCATAGCCACCAGGCTGCAAAAAAGCCTGAAATCATGGAGGCTGGTCTTCCCGATAGCCGCGCCATCTGCCTGCGGATGCATATGTATAATATCAGTACCTACTGCCACATGCACGGTCACCGGAATGTCAAGCTTAGCTGCCATACCTAACAAGCTCAGATTAGAATATGGCAAGTTATTGCTCAATATGCTCTTGCCGATTGCTTCACCCATCCCCAGACCTTCTCGCGCCCCCCCGGATATCGCCTCGTTGAGAAAACTGCACGTCTCCTCAGCCATGCCGAAATCGCCGGCACCAAGTGCCACTTCCACATCCTCTGAAGTCCGACCAACCATAGCCAGCTCAGCGTCGTGGATAATACAGGCCCCATTCACAGCCAAACCTGAGATAACACCCCGTTTCATCAACGCAATCAGGATCGGACTTAACCCAACCTTGATAACGTGGGCGCCCATCCCCATGAGGACCGGTTTGCCGTTACGAACGGCTTCAGCAACCTTTCCTACAACAGCACGTAAATCACTGCCCGCCAGGATATTGGGAAGAGCCTCTAAAAAATCGGAAAACCGTCCCCCGGGAACTGTAGCCTTGCCAAAATCTTTCGTAGAGACCTTGCTCTTTCTCTTGTCGAGACTACAGGTCTTGATATTCTCAATGTCAATTGGCCTGATTTTTTGTTTCATGTTTGAAGGCTAAGATTGTACAGGTGAGCTCTTAAAAAGAATGTGGTCTACCAATTCACACAGAATATGACCAAACAATCCATGCGCCTCCTGGATGCGCGGCACCTGATCAGATGGAACGACTAGTAGCAGATCAGCAACCTTGGCTGCCTTGCCCCCATCATTGCCCGTCAAAGCCACAGCCCTGATACCAAGCCCTCTGGACACCTCAAGTCCCTTGACTACATTCGGTGAATTACCACTTGTGCTAATACCCAGGGAAATATCGCCCTTGCGGCCCAGAGCCTTTATCTGTTTAACAAAAATTTCACTAAAGTCGTAATCATTACTTATACTTGTTAAAACCGACGTGTCCGTGGTTAAGGCTAAGGCCGGTAGGGGCGACCTGTCGATCATGAATCGGTTGACAAATTCCGCTGCCATATGCTGTGCATCTGCTGCACTGCCTCCATTGCCAAAAATAAGAAGTTTCCCACCGGTGCGAAAGGTTTCAGCAACTTGCGCAGCTAATTCCTTAATCTGGCCAGTATGGCCCAGAATAAATCTTTCCTCTGTCCTCAGGGAATCCTCTAAACTCCGCCGGATGATATAATCCACACCTTACCCCTTAAAAAGCGAGATTAACATAATATTTTTGGCCATACCTGTCAACGCTAATATCCTAATTTACAAGCAAAATCAGTTACACGGGGCAAAAGCTGAATAGATCCAATAGGACGCCGAAATTGAAATAGCACATTTAATACCAGGAAAAGTTATTATTCCGCTTTTTTTTCTTGAAATCGGGATACAAGTGTGATATTTGTCGACCCGTGGCTTGTTTTTGGTGGTGGGTTCCGTTTGAGATTAAGTGTACACGCGGTTTTCAGCATTGGCAGATCGACTACGTTGAAGCAAAATAATTGTTAGAAAAAAGGGGGGTAATCAATTATGACGAAGGCTGAACTAGTTGCAAAAGTAGCGGAAGGAGTCGGGTTAAAAAAGGTAGAAGCGGAAAAGGCTATCAGCACGCTTCTAACCACGGTTAAAGATGTCCTGAAGAAAGAAGGCAGGATGGCCCTTACAGGCTTTGGTACTTTTGCTGTTGCAAAGCGTAAAGCGAGAACGGGGCGCAATCCCCAGACCGGACAGCCTATTAAGATCAAGGCCGGCAAGGTTGTCAAGTTTAGACCTGGAAAAGACCTGAAAAACTTTATTAAATAAAACCTTTTGTCGTTTTTATATAAT
>CAYSYZ010000060.1:0-12259 GCA_964435205.1 uncultured Desulfovibrionales bacterium | reverse complement strand
CCCTTCGGTACCGGTAAGGGGGCTAAGCTGATCTTTAACACCGACGTTTTCTGCTTTGCTCCTCCCGACTACGAAAAAGACCTGCCGCCCCGTCTTCTCCATCCCAAACGCATTTTTGAAGGCGTTCGAGAAGGCGTCGAACACGGTGGAAATAAAAGTGGCATCCCTACCGTGAATGGCTGCATCGTGTTCGACGAACGCTACCTGGGCAAGCCGCTTGTTTTCTGTGGTACGGGCGGCATTATGCCCTCTCAGGTCTGCGGCGAACCTTCTTATCTCAAAAAGGCCCTGCCCGGAGATTTCGTAGTGATGACCGGCGGCCGCATCGGAAAGGACGGCATACACGGGGCCACATTTTCCTCGGAGGAATTGCACGAGGGATCACCAGCCACCGCCGTCCAGATAGGAGACCCCATAACTCAGAAAAAGATGACCGATTTCCTTCTGGTTTCCCGCGATCAATGTCTCTACCGAAGCATAACCGATAACGGCGCCGGTGGCCTGTCATCGTCGGTGGGCGAGATGGCTTGCGACTGTGGCGGCTTCGAACTCCACCTGGAAAAGGCACCTCTTAAATATCCCGGACTTAATCCCTGGGAGATATTCCTGTCCGAGGCCCAGGAACGCATGACCCTTGCCGTCCCTCCCGAAAAGAAGGATACCCTGCTCGCTCTGGCCGAAAAAATGGGCGTAGAGGCCACGGTCCTCGGCCGTTTTACGGACAGGGGAAGGTTTCACGTCCTCTATGAAGGAAAACCCGTAGCCTGCCTGGATACGGACTTCGTCCATAATGGACTGCCCCAGCTGGATATGGTGGCCATCTGGACACCCCCAGGACACCCTGAGCCGGACTTCCCGGAGCCGGAGGATCTCGCACCGGCGCTTGAGGCCATGCTGCACCGGCTAAATATATGCAGCAAGGAATATGTGATCAGACAGTACGATCACGAGGTGCAGGGCGGAAGCGTCATCAAACCCTTATCCGGTAAATACGGGGATGGCCCGAGTGATGCGGCGGTCATCCGGCCGGTACTCTCCTCATTTGAAGGCATAGTGGTGGCTAATGGTATCTGTCCCCGGTACAGTGACATAGACACCTATCATATGATGGCCTGTGCCATCGATGAGGCCATCCGGAACGCTATTGCCTCCGGTGGAAACCTTAATTATCTGGCTGGACTGGATAACTTCTGCTGGTGTGATCCCATACAATCCGAGAAGACCCCTGACGGCCACTATAAGCTCGCCCAGCTTGTTCGCGCCAACCAGGCGCTGTACGATTATACTACGGCCTACGGTGTGCCCTGCATCTCCGGCAAAGACAGCATGAAAAATGACTATCTTTTTGAAGGTACGAAAATATCCATTCCTCCCACCGTGCTTTTTTCCGTCCTGGGAAAGATTGCGGATATCCGGCGCGTGCAGACTATGGATGCCAAGGCCCCGGGCGACCGGGTCTATGTCGTTGGCCTGACCGGGCCTGAGCTAGGCGCTTCAGAATACTTTGCCAGGCACGGTTATACAGGGAATAACGTCCCCCGGGTAGACGCCGCTTCCGCCAGGCGTACTTACGAAAAGCTTGCTGAGGCCATCTACGAAGGACTCCTGGCCTCATGCCACGACTGCTCTGATGGTGGTTTAGGGGTAGCCTTAGCAGAAACTTCCTTTGCTGGTGGACTGGGTATGAAGATTGATCTCGCGGCAATACCGAAGCAGGATATCGAACGCAGTGACTTTTTACTATTTTCGGAATCCCAGAGCCGCTTTGTGGTGACCATCCATCCCGATAGAGAAAAAGCGTTTTGTGACGCCATGAGAGATACGACCTTGGCCTGCGTAGGCCAGGTAACTGAAGACCCAGTCCTGCTTTGTACCGGTCTAAAGGGCAAAGTGGTTGTGTCGGCACCAATTGCCCGCCTTAAGGAGGCGTGGCAACGCCCACTTCGCTGGTAACTGCTAAATACAATAATTGGACAAAACCAGGTATGCAGGAAAAAGGTATTCACATTAAGGACATCCAGCCCGGCACCACGGTACGGGGGCTATTTCTGGTCAAGGAAAAGACGACCGCTTTTACAAAAAACGGTGCCCTTTATCTGGCTCTGACCCTGGCAGACAAGACGGGGGAGATAGAAGCCCGGGTCTGGGAAAAGGGAGAAGAAAAAGACGCCCTCTTCAAAAAAGGCAGTTATATCTCTATAGAGGCCCAGGCCGATTCCTATCGTAACCAGACCCAGCTAAATGTATTGAAGCTTTCGCCCTGCCCTGCGGATGCAGTTGATGCTGCTGACTTCTTGGCCTCTTCGCCCCGGGATGCTGAGGAGATGTGGCAGGAATTGAAGCGGTTGACTAAGCAGGTAACAAACCTCCATTTGGCCCAACTACTGAAGGGTTTTTTAAATGACAAGGAATTTCGCCTCCGATTTAAAGTTGCACCGGCCGCGAAGCGTATGCATCATGCCTACCTCGGCGGACTCCTCGAACATACATTATCGGTGGCCACCCTGGTAGCGAATGTAGCCGAAAACTATCCAGAACTGGATAAGGACCTTCTTGTTACCGGGAGCATCCTTCATGACATCGGGAAGATCAAAGAGTATACCTACCCGCCAGAAGCCACTTACTTTGACTATACGGACCAGGGGCGCCTGGTCGGCCACCTGGTAATCGGGGCAGAAATGGTGCAGCAAAAGATCGACAGCATACCTAACTTTCCAGAAGATACGGCCATGCTTCTGAGGCATCTTATTCTCAGTCACCACGGAGAGTACGAATCTGGATCGCCCAAGCGACCTAAGACCGCCGAGGCATTTGTTTTGCACCTCCTGGACGATCTGGATGCCAAGGTGAACGCCATAAAAGGTCTAAGAAAATCATCGCGGCCCGAGCCTGCTGCCCTCTGGAGTGGTTTTTTCCGCCCGCTGGAACGTTATATTTACCTTGGCGAACAGGATTTTGAGGCCAGCCTGGAATCCGAAAAAGAAAAAACCGTGGCGACTGAACCCGCCGCCGGGGAAACCTACAGCCTTATAGAAAGGCTCAACATCGAGAAAAAATAACATGTCGTTTGCAGAGATATTGGGTCAGGAACCAGTTACCAGGCTTTTGCAACTCTCTCTTCAGAGGCGTAAAATTGCCCATGCCTACCTCTTTCATGGAATCGAAGGCATCGGTAAAGAAAAAACCGCTCGCATCCTGGCCAAGGCCGTCAATTGTCTGTCACCGCGGGGTGTCGATGCCTGCAATGAGTGCCCTTCATGTCTCAAGATTGAGACGGGCACGCACCCGGACATTATACTCATCCAGCCAAATGGGGCCTTCATAAGGATTGATCAGATAAGGTCGCTCCAGAAACAGCTGGTTTACAGGCCTCTCGAGGGACGCTATCGCGTGGCTATAATAGCCAGCGCCCACCTGTTGAACAAGGAGTCGGCCAACTGCCTGCTTAAAACCCTTGAAGAACCGCCAGAGACGTCCATTATCACCTTAATCGCTACGGACACAGATCAGCTTTTGCCGACCATAGTATCTCGTTGCCAGTCCGTCCCCTTCCGTCCTCTGCCCCAGGAGGTCATCACTGAGTATCTTTGCTCTCGTGACACTCACCGGTTCTCTCCAGACCAGGCGGCCCTTCTGGCCTCCCTTTCCGGCGGCAGCCTGGGTCGGGCCATTCGGCTGGCCGATTCTCCCCTGCTTGAAATCCGAAGCGGTATGTGTAAACAATTAACCTGTCTCTCCCGCCAAAACCTGGAAGATGTACTTTGCCTGGCAGGGGACCTCGCCACCCGGAAAGAGGAGCTGCCAGAAATTATGGGCATGCTCAAAACCTTTCTCCGGGACGTGTTCTTCCTGAGGCGGGGGATGGGTGAAAAATATCTTATAAATAAAGACCTAAGCGAGGTTCTCGCGGCCGGGGCTGACCGCTGGACTGATGAAAACCTGATAAAGGGGCTGGAACTTCTGTCCAGCGCAGAACGGGCGATTGCCAGGAACTATAACCGGCAATTAATATTTGAGAACGTTTTTTTGCAATTGGCTAATTAAGGGGAGTTTATGGGGGAAATTTTGAAGATTGTGCCCGTCCGTTTCCGGGACTATATCCGGGGAATACACGTCGATGCCGGTTCTTTTGACCCCCAAAAGGGCGATATGGTCATGATCATGACCGACCACGGTCCTGAGCCGGCGGTAGCTACGGACCGGCCATTAACCATAGAAATAGAGCGCCCCACAAAGGGAATACTCAAGATAGAGCGAATGGCCAGCGAGGAGGACATCACCCAGCAAAAAAGCGGTCTTCAAAAAGAAAAAGAGGCCTTCAACTATTGTGTGGAGCAGATGCACAAGATGAATCTTCCCATGAAGCTCATAGCTACGGAGAGATTTTTCGACGGTACTAAAATCGTCTTCTACTTTACGGCTGAAGGCCGCGTTGATTTCCGCGAACTGGTAAAAATCCTGGTCCAGGAATTTCACACCCGTATAGAAATGAGGCAGATCGGCGTACGAAATGAGGCGAAACTCCTGGGCGGCATCGGCCACTGTGGTCTTCCCCTCTGCTGTGCATCTTTTCTGTCCGATTTCGAGTCAATATCCATTCGTATGGCTAAGGAACAGGATCTGCCTTTAAATCCTGCCAAGATATCCGGAATCTGTGGCCGCCTTCTCTGCTGCCTGGCCTATGAATACAAGACATACACCGACCTCAAGAAGGGATTACCCAAGCTAGGCAGAAAAATCTTAACCAAACATGGCGAGGGAAAAGCTATACGTCACAACACCCTTCGCAATACTATCATTGTCTCCCTGGCCGACGGCACGGAAATGGAGATTTCGCCTGACGACATCCTGGAGGCCGGACCCGGCAAAGAAACCGAAACTCAAGGGGAGGTATCTGCATCATGAGGTTTTACATAACCACCCCTATCTATTACGTCAATGCCGAGCCACATATAGGGCATACATACACCACACTTATTGCTGACGTAGTCACCCGTTTTCACCGACTGGCCGGAGACGAGACCTTTTTCCTGACGGGCACCGATGAACACGGAGACAAGGTGGCCGAGGCTGCTGCCAAAAGTGCAGTTTCTCCCAAAGAGTACGCTGACCGCATAAGCCATATTTTCCAGGCTACGTGGCCTAACTTAAACATCTTTCCCAGCAACTTCATTCGTACTACCGATCCTCCACATATCAGGGCGGTCCAATACGTCCTGAATAAGGTATATGAAAGCGGGGATATATACTTCGGAGAGTATGGAGGTCTCTATTGCACTGGATGTGAACGTTTCTATCTGGAACGAGAACTGGTAGACGGGAAATGTCCTGACCACCAGGTTGCGCCGGTGTTCGTCAAGGAGCAGAACTATTTCTTTCGCATGGGGCGCTATCAGGAATGGTTGATCAATCATGTAAAAAGTCATCCGGAGTTTATTACCCCCGAGCGATACCGTAACGAAGTCCTCTCCTTTTTGAGTGAGCCCCTGGAAAATCTCTGCATCTCCAGACCACGCTCAAGACTGAAATGGGGGATTCCCCTCCCCTTTGATGATAAATTTGTCACCTATGTCTGGTTCGACGCCCTCATAAACTACATCTCAGGCCTGGGCTATCCGGATGGTCCCAACTTCCAGAAGTTCTGGCCGGTGGCCGAGCACATCATCGCGAAAGACATCCTGAAGCCTCACGCCATCTACTGGCCAACCATGCTTAAAGCAGCCGGGATTGAGCCCTACAAGCGCCTTCATGTTCATGGTTACTGGAACGTAGATAAAAGCAAGATGTCCAAAAGCCTGGGAAACGTTGTACGGCCTCTCGATCTGTTAGAGGGTTATGGTGTGGACACGGTACGTTATTTCCTTCTGCGTGAGATGGCCTTTGGACTCGATGCAATCTTCAGTGAAGACGCGATAACCGCCCGCCGCAATTCTGACCTGGCTAACGACCTGGGGAACCTCTTCAGCCGTTCCATGACCATGCTTGAGAAATATTGTGACGGCATTATCCCGGAAGAGGGCAGCATCGAGGATATCGATAGCGCACTCCGGAGCCATGTCCTCCAGGTGGCGGAAGATTATCTCCGCCACATAAAAGAGTTCGCCTTTCATAAGGCCCTCGCTGAGGGGTGGGAAATCATCGGTCACGCCAACCGATATATCGTCCAGAACGCTCCCTGGGAGCTGGCGAAAGAAGAAAAAAGCAGGGAGCGCCTCCGCAGCGTACTTTATAATCTTATGGAAGTGCTACGCATAATCGCCGTCTGGCTGTACCCTTTTCTACCGGAGACCGCAACCAAGATAAGATTCGCCTTGGGCTATGAGGAAACGGAGAGCCCAGCCTATTCAGATGCCCTGATCTGGGGGCAACTGCCTCCCGATCGCTCCACACGCAAGATATCGCCCCTTTTCCCCCGTCTTGAAACGGCCCCAAAGCCACCGGAAAAGGCGGCCCGGTCAGCAGATAAAATGCATAAGGGACCCGACTCAGAAATGGCAGACATCTCAGATTTCCGCAAAATTGACCTTCGGGTGGCAGAAGTGATCTCGGCAGAACCTATTCCAAAGTCCGAAAAACTCCTCAAGCTGAAGGTGGTGGCCGACCGGGAGCGCACGGTTGTTGCCGGTATCGCTCAGTTCTACAGACCGGAAGAGATAATCGGCAAAAAGGTCATTATAGTCGCCAATCTAAAGCCAGCCCGGTTGATGGGCGTGGGGTCGGAAGGCATGGTCCTCGCCGCCAGTGACGATGCCGGGCTCCGCGTACTGACCGTTGACGGTGACGTAAAAACAGGCACCAAAGTGTCTTGATAATGGATTCTCCGCACACACTGGACTTCTCAGGTTTAAAGGGGTAATCACCTTGCAGGGATGGTTTTTGCCTTCTATCGCCGCCTTAATCCTCTGGGGGATATGGGGGTTTTTCCCGAAACTGGCCACGAGTTACCTGCCCCCTACAAGCGTATTCGTTTATCAGGCCATCGGCCATCTCCTGATAATATTGTCTGTGCTCGTATCTCTAAATTTCCGCCCGGAGGTAAGTAGCAGGGGAATCACCTTTGCCCTGCTGGCCGGGCTGGCCGGTGCAATGGGTACGGTCTGTTTTCTCTTTGCTATAGACAAGGGTAAGGCTTCCGTCGTAGTTACCATTACCGCCCTTTATCCCCTCGTTGCCCTTTCGCTAAGTGCCATCTTTTTAAAAGAGAGTTTAACCCTCAAACAGGGCATTGGGATATTTTTCTCTGTCCTTGCCCTTTTATTCTTTGCCTTGTAAAGATCATCAGACCGGAGAAAGAATCTACCCCGGCTTGTTTTATGTGTTCGACGTGTGCTAACCTAATTCCCGTTTGATTAATGGAGGCTCACCACTGATGACCATACCGGAAATGTTTAGATTCAAGTGGACCACACGGGATAAGGTCATCATAGCCATGGGCACAGTGCTCTGGCTTTTCGTTGTCTTCCGTTATTATCCGGGAGATCCTGGTCGTTCTATGTGGGAGACCGGAGTAAAAATATTCTGGTCTTCTGGTCTGGCCCTTATCTTCACCCGGATTCTTGTCCGGTTTCTCACATGGATTGAAAAAACAAGGCCCTCACCGCCGCGAATCGTCAAGATATTTTTGGCCCTGCTGGTAGCCTTTGGGATCATGCTGGCTATTGAAGACTTTAGGAAGCACTACAGCCAGACAGAAACAAAGGCTTCACATTTGAAAGTTATACCCTCACCAGGCCCCGACGCTCACCGGAAATGTTCCGGATAGCCGTTGTTTCCATGCCCTGGCCGCTTTTCAACCGGCCCTCGTTACAACTCGGAACTCTTAAGTCCTACCTCAAATCCTGCGATCACGGCCTGGACATCTCCACCTACCCCGCCTACCTGGAGGTTGCCGCACAAATTGGTTTCGGACTCTATCACAATATCTCAAAGCACAGCTGGATCGCAGAGGCTGTCTATGCCTCCGTCTGTACGACCACAAGATCCCTCGAGCAAATAAAAGACAGATTGGCTGCCCACTCCCTGGAATCTTTACAGAATTTTTTTTGTGATTTAGTACAAAAGCGTATTATGTTAAAAGAGAAGGATAGATATCTTAGCCTGGCAATCAAAGAAGGAGACTTCCAGCGGTGACAGGTAAGGCAACCGGTAATAAATGGTTTGAAGAACGCAAAGATGTCTTTATACGCAATGCCGTAAGGGACTTTTTAAAAGCCTCCGGCTTCTTCGCCCAAATCTTCGAGAAAGGTTCTAAAGGTAGGGAAATAGACTTCAAAGACCTTGACCACCTGGTTGGCACTGAAGCGAGTAAGGGGCTCTTATGGCAGCTAAAGGAACTCTGCCACTCTATATGGGGCAGCGAAGAACAAATGGACATTGAGTGCGCGTTTTTTGACTGGCTTATTGGTTCTATCTTTCATGAAGGTATGAAACTGAAAGAAAATGCCTACATGCTGCAATATTACAAACCGGCTTATGAAAAAATGATGTACCAGCGTCGGGAACTGGTTCAGAATCAATACGGGGACGACTATCTGGAACTTTTCAGAGATGCAACCGTGGAGACCGACACAGCGCTGGCTCGCCTGAACCGCTTCTTCTCAAAGGCATCGGAGCAGCTCCGCAAAATCCTCTTAAAATGCACTGATAACTACCTTCTTTTACGTCTATTAGTTGAAAAGGAAGACGATTTCGACCGGCTCTGGGGACCCAATTCCATACCCCGACTTTTTACGCAAATGTTTTCCGGTCAACCGGAAAAAGGATACTGCCTGGCCGCCAAAAGCTACCGGGATGGAAATTGGATCGAAAATGCCCGGGACACCTACCAAAAGGCACTTCACATCAACCCGGTCAGTGAGGAGGCCCAAAGCGGCTTAAACGCACTGAAAGATATGGCAAAGGATCAGCAACTACGCCCCTAGTATATCTCCCTGACGTTTGATGACGGCGACCCTGGTCAAAGCCTTTTTGTAAAGCCCTATATAGCGATCCAGGACCCTATCCCAGGTATAGTTGGCGTGAATGATCTCCACGGCCTTGCGTTGTATTTGCCGCAAGACCTCCGGTTTATCTCGATATACCGCCAAAGCCCTTTTTATGGTCTGGACCAGCGCCTCGTGCTCATGCTCGGCGTAGCCAAAACCGGTCTCCCCATCCCTGACCTTAACCAGACCACCGGTAAGGTGTACGATAGGAATGTTCCCCATTAACTGGGCCATGAAATCAGTAAGCCCGCACGGTTCGTACTCCGACGGAACAAGAAAGAAGTCTCCCGCAGCGTAAATCTGCGTGGCCAATGAAGGGTCGTATCCAAAGATGACCTTCATACGCCCTTTATTTTCCGGTCTTTCGGCTAATGCGGCCAGGGATTCCTCAATATCTTTACTGCCACTACCCAGGATCAATACCTGAAAATCTTTACTCTGTGGCATCAGGACCTCCAAGGCGCGCACCAGGACATCAACCCCCTTCTGGCGCATCAGCCGGCCAACCATGGTCAGGAGAGGCATACCCTTTAGATACTCTATCTGGCCTGCAGACCTCAGCCGATCATATTTACCCTGCCTTATCTGCCCAATGAGGGTCTTTTTGCAGATTTCCTTCCCCTTAAGGTCTCCTTTTAATGGGCTGAAGGCTGCGGGAATGCCAAGTTTTTCCGCATCCTCCGCATCAAAATCCGCCGGATCAATGCCATTGGTTACACCCTCAAGTACCACCCCCACGGCCTTCAGGGCATGTCCCAGCCAGCCGGTAAGGCGATCCGCCTCCGTATCCCGCAGTTCGCGTGCATAGTTCTCGCTCACCGTATTTATAAGCGCATAATGCGCCCCGGCGATGAAAGGATCAAAGGCCTCGTTGAGCAGTGACTTTTTTATGACCCGTTCGGGCAGGCCGGTAATAGCCCGGGCAAACGGCAGGTCCCCGACTTCCTGATGATAACCAATACCGGCATTATGCACAGTAACGAGACCACCAGTCCCGGCAAAATAGGCCCGGTACCCCTCGATCTCATGCATTATCGCGGATATGATCGCCGTATGACCATCCTGGCAATGGATGATATCCGGCTGTTCACGCATGTAGATCATCAGCTCCAGGGAAGTTTTTTGCAGCAGCACGTTCATCGCGAAGTAGTCATAGTGGCCCGCCCCCTGCTTGTGCGCGGGATCCAGTTTTTCCTCCTCCGCCGTGTAGGTATAGACGCTTTTCTTTTCGCTAAAACGGGTGCTTTCAACCAGGAATATCCGTACCTTGCCTTGCATCAGTTTCCATATTTGCACGTGCTCCTCTCGTTCTTCGTGGGCATAATTCATGCTAATGCGGAAAGAATAGGGCGTGGGCTTCAAATTTAAGCCTTCCTTATCCATCATTCCATAAAGCGGCATGACTACCGTTATTTTGATGCCAGCCCGGGCCAGGGCATGAGATAGCTGCCGGGATACATCCTTTACTCCCCCGGCACCGGCCAGTCCGTCATACTCACGCGTTATCATCCATACGTTTTTGATTTCGCCGTTTTTCTTCACCATATAGGTGCCTCCTTACTTATGTTGCAAAAAATTGTCCTTTATTTTCGTGCGCCCGGAAAACGAACAGATCGTGAGACCTGATCCTCAGAACGATAAACATGAACATCGCGCTGCGGGAAAGGAATAGTGATGCCCTGTTCGCCAAAAGACCTGTAAATGGCCTTGTTGAGTTCGTGAATCACCCGCCCTTTATAAGCTGGATCCCTGATCCAGCACAGGAGTTCAAACTCCAGCGCAGATTCCCCAAACGCCCGGAAACGCGCCCTCGGAGGCGGATCATCGACCACCTGAGCATTATTATGAGCGGCCTGCACCAGTAATGCCTCCACCTTCTCCACATCGCTTCCGTAGGCCACGCCCACCCCTATCCGGATACGAAATCGCTCCACGGGAACGCTCTCATTGACTATTTTCGAATGGGCCATAATAGAGTTGGGGATGGTAATAACCACATCGTCTCTGGTCCTGAGGCGCGTGCTCCGTATCCCGATTTCCACGACCTCACCTCGCTCGCCGCTGTCCAGTACGATGTAGTCTCCAATCTTATACGGTTTATCCATAAAGATACTCACACCACCAAAGAAATTGGCCAGGGTCTCCTTTGCTGCCAGGGCAATGGCCACACCGACGATACCGGCGGAAGCCAAAAAGGGGGTAATGTTTACCTTCCACACTGAAAGAATCAGCATAGCCCCGGTGCCGATGATGACTACCTTGATAGTGGCGTTAAAGAGGGGCATGATTTCACGCCCCATGCCTGTGATATCCGATATTTTCAGCGCCGCCCGGTTCAGGAACAGGCTGCCCAGGCGAACGCCGGCGATCATCCAGACAATGGCTATACCTGAGACCAGTAAGGCATCACCGTATGTGAACAGACGTTCTGAAAGCCCCAGATAAGGCATGGCCTCTCTAAGACCGTGGAGGACGACTGTGCTGCAAATAGGCTTGTGAATTATAGATATAATGAGGTCATCCGCTTCTATTTGCGTCCTTCTGGCCAGCCTTACGAGTACACGATCGATAAAGATATCAGCAAGTTTCGCAATCAGAAGCGTAAACAGAACGATAATTATGGCCTGGACATAGGGAATTTTAGAAAGGTTTTGCAGGGTATCCATGCCTCTTGGACCTCGCCGCTGAAAAGTTCTTACACATTTAATACCAGATTTTTGGGCCATGTTCTACTAATTCTTGTTATTGCCCTCTTCTTCATTACACCGTTTGTATTTGTTTCCGATTTGCGATAACCTGTGCCTATGCTTGTAACTGATTTAAGTAAATATGCCGGGTCTCCGCAACTCATAAAGGCCCTGGCCTCCACCGGTCTCCACGAACTTTATCCACCTCAGGTTTTGGCGGTTGAGGCCGGCCTTTTACGAGGCCGGGACTCGTTTGTAGTCGCGGCTCCCACCGCCTCCGGCAAGACCCTCATTGCCGAGATGGCCGCGCTAAAGCTGTTCTTTGAGACAGGTGGAAAGGTCCTCTACCTCGTTCCCCTACGGGCGCTGGCCAGGGAAAAATACGAGGACTTGTCAAAGAAGTACCAGGAGAACGGTGTCCGGGTGGCACAGAGTACAGGGGATTATGACCGTGCAGATCCCTGGCTCTATCATGCCGATTTCATCATATCCACAAACGAAAAGATGGACTCCCTCATACGCCATCGTACCTCCTGGCTGAAGGACATTGGCCTGGTTGTAGCCGATGAGGTCCACCTCCTTGGAGAC
>CAYSYZ010000059.1:0-12321 GCA_964435205.1 uncultured Desulfovibrionales bacterium | reverse complement strand
AGTCAATTCTTTCTCTGGCGCGCTGTTCGTTGGCCATTTATTCCCCCGATTTATTACTCCGGCAATTAAATACCGTCATTCCCGCGAAAGCGGGAATCTAGCAAGGAACTGGATGTCGGATCAAGTCCGGCATGACATTTTTTATATATTTACCTGCCGGAGTACTATAAATCCGGCAAGAATCGGCCAGCCTCTTTATTAGGATTAAAGGCACCTGGCAAGGAATATCACGAAAATAAACGGAAGGTCAAGGAGATTTGCGAATGGCCCCCGGGACTGTATCCCCTGGCTATGATGGTTTTAAGGTACGCGGAGCGGAGTTGCTTCTGACGCTTTTTGCGTAATCGTTTGGCAAGTTTTTGTTTTCAGACATTTGTATTGACAAAAGGTCTGATGGGTCTTATAGATTTGTGAGCAGTGATTCAAGTCCTTTCTGCACTATCTGCTGAATATATTGGTATCTTGAATAGATGGCTCGCCAGAACTGCCCCAGAATCGTTATAGCTGCCCTCAGAGGAGGATCCGGGAAAACGGTCCTTTCTCTTGGGATCATTGTGGCCTTGCGAAAAAGGGGCCTAGAAATAGTTCCTTTCAAAAAAGGCCCTGATTATATCGATGCAGGTTGGTTGGCTTTAGCTGCCCGGCAGCCCTGCTACAATCTTGATCCATTCCTTATGGGTAAAGAAAAGGTTCTATCTTCCTTCCAATCGAGAGTAAAAGAGGGCGAATGTGCAGTCATAGAAGGGAACCGGGGGCTGTTCGACGGGACGGATGAAGTTGGAACCCATAGCACCGGTGAACTGGCCAAGATGCTCCAAACTCCGGTCATATTGGTCGTCGACTGCAGTAAGGTCACGCGCACGGTAGCGGCCATGATCCTGGGCTGCCAGAAGTTTGACCCGGCTGTGGACATTAAAGGCGTTATCCTCAACCAGATTGCCAGAAGTCGCCATGAGATTATGGTGCGTAACACCGTTGAGCATTACTGTGGTTTGCCAGTTATCGGCGCGCTACCACGGGTAAAGGATGGTCGGCTTCCAGAAAGGCATATGGGGTTAACACCTCATTTTGAACATCAGGGCTCCATAGAGGCATCGATAGTCATAGGCAGTATGGTAGAAAAGCATGTGGATATTGATAAACTGTGGGAGATAGCGGAAAAGGCGCCGCCGCTGGCGGTTAAGCGGAGGGCCGGTGAGAATCTGTCCCTAAGTACATATGAACAGCCATCTGTGGGGGTGATTAGGGATTCTGCATTTCAGTTTTACTACCCTGAAAACCTCGAAGCATTGGTGCAGCATGGGGCAAAATTGATAGACATCAGTCCCCTTCGCGATACTGAGCTTCCAGAGATAGATGCCCTCTACATAGGTGGAGGATTTCCGGAAACGCATGCTGAGCTGCTGGCCAAGAACAAGGGATTTGCTGAGTCTCTGCGGGCCGGGGTAGAAAGAGGGCTTCCGGTTTATGCAGAATGTGGCGGATTGATGTATTTAGGAAGAAGTCTGAGTGTAGACAACACGGTTTATCCAATGGCTGGCGTATTGCCGGTTGATTTTTGCCTGGGAAAGAGGCCGCAGGGGCATGGATATACTGAAATCATGGTAGATAAAACCAATCCTTATTTTGCTCATGGTTCTGTCTTAAAGGGGCACGAGTTTCATTATTCTCGTGTGGTGGCTTGGGAAAGGAACTCCGGGATGTATCTAGCTTTTCTTGTCAGACGCGGATATGGTGTTGACGGGAAAGGTGATGGATTTTGTTATAAGAACGTCCTGGCTACTTACACCCATATCCACGCCCTGGGCGTACGAAAATGGGCGGGTGCCGTTGTAAAGAGGGCTCTGGAGTATAGACGCGTGCCAAACCCGTCGGTTTCCAAACGACTTGCAGCGGTTGCAAAAGTGTGATATAGATGCCCATTCAAATCGGCATTAATAATAAGGCGGCGGGTTGACCGTCAAATCTGTAGGGAGGAGGATTAAGTGTCATGGGTTATACGGTAACTGTGGACAAGGATAAGTGTAATGGAGACAGCCTTTGCGTGGATAACTGTCCAGGGCAGGTGCTGGAGTTGGTAGATGGGAAAGCGGAACCGGTCAATATGGATGACTGCTTGGGTTGCCAGTCCTGCGTGGAGGTTTGCACGACAGGTGCGATCACGGTAACGGAAGACTAAAACAATAGCTCTTGTCCAAATGATGATAAAAGACCCTACTGACTCTGTCGGTAGGGTCTTTTACATTTCCGTGGCCGACCGGCCCATATTCTATTGGGCGAGGCCCTGAGCTTTAACGCTATTGTCCTTGATCTGTTCGGCTAAGTACTCGACCTGGTAACCGAGGCGAGTTTTTTTCGCTATCTCCTGTTGTACAACGTTAAATGCATGCAGGACCGTAGCATGATTTCTGCAAAATTCCTTGCCAATAGCCTCTAGAGAATCCTTCGTAAGAACGCGAGATAGGTATACGGCTATATGCCGTGGATGGGCAATGGCCTGTTTGCGACTCTTGGATTTTAAGGCCTCCAGAGTAAGGTTATAGTACTGGCAGATGATTTTCTGTATATGTTTGATCGTGACTTCTTCTTTTTTCTGTACAAGATATTTGGTCACTTCCTTTGCCAGGTCTAAAGTGATCGGTTGGCAGAGGAGAGAAGATTGTGCGGCCAGGCCTATTACACTGCTTTCCAATTGCCGAACGTCGTCCGTAATAGTATTAGCCAAGTAATTTATAACTTCGTCCGGTAGTGATATACCATGATTTTGGGCCTTCTTTTGGATGATGTTTGCCCGGTTATCGTAGTCCGGTGGGAGAATGCTTGCAATCAATCCGCCGTTAAGCCGAGAACGGAGGGCATTGTTCATGCCTGGTATGTCCTTTGGAGACTGAGGGCTGGTCATAACAACGGTCCTGCCGCCCTCGAAGAGCCTATCGAGGACAAGGCCGAGCTCCTTTTGGGTACGTTGCTTGCCTTCCAGGAAGTGTACTTCCTCAAGCAGGAGGACATGACAGTTTGTGCAGTACCTGTCCTTAAATGTTTCAAGGGTGTCCGTTTTAATGGCTCGGACGATATCGGTAGAAAATTCTTCGGCCGTTGCGTAAACGACCGACTTCGTGTTGTCTTGACTGAGCATATAATTGGCGATAGCCTGCGCCAGATGACTTTTCCCCAGGCCAGTGCCTGAAAGTAAGTACAGAAAATTGTTATACGTTTTTGTTCCTTGAGCCATGGCCTGGGCCACGGAGTAGGCAAAGCCGTTTGAAGTGCCGGTGACAAATTGATCGAAAGTAAAACGAGGAGATAGTCGTGCATGGTAAGGAACCTCAGATGATAGGCCTGGCAAAGGCAATTGCTTATCAGCGCCAGATTTGCCCGTACCGTTATTTTGATCGGGTGTCACTGTTAGATTGACATCGATTTTTTTATTGCAAAAGTTCTCCAGTGTGTCTTTGATTAAAGACAGGTAATTATCTCGGACCCAGCTTAGAGAGAACCGGTTAGGACAGGTAAGGGTAAAGGTATGGTCATCCTGAATAGTAAAGGTTATCGGATCAATCCAGACATGAAAACTGCCATTTGTGATCTTATTCCTGAGAGAGTCTTTTACTTCTTCCCAAATCTCATGCATGTTTTTTTCTTTCGTAATAGCGAGGCGAGTAGAATCCGGTGTGCAACCCCTTAATATGAATTTACCGATTTTCTGTCAAATGCGATTGAGGTCGATTTCATGATGGATGTCCCTTGTTTCACAACGTGGATTAACTTTTTGTTTTTTCTCCATATCTCATTATGCCGCTGCTAACCTACTATAAATATGGGGTTTTGGATGTTGCGGACCAAAACCAATGGTTTCAAGAAGTTATTTGTGCAAAACCTTGGACATCGAAACTTATCAACACTTCGGGATATCTTCATAGCTCTTGTTTTCTTCAATTTTCAAATTATCTTGTAGTATTTTTTCCTAGACTGCCATACTAACTTATCTTACATTTACACTTAGCTGAAGGTCTATTAAAGTGGGGTAGAAATAAGTGATTTCCATACCGACGCGCGAGCAATGCCTCGAATTAATGGAGCAATATAAAGTAATGGATCACATAAGACAGCATTGCAACAAAGTGGCAGAGGTCGCCCTTTTTATCGCGGGGCAGTTGGTAAGGGCTGGCATTAGGTTGGATCTTCCCTTGGTAGAGGCTGCTTCCCTGGTGCACGATATTACGAAGATGGAAGCTTTGCGGCAAGGTGGAAATCATGCCGAGACCGGAGCGGATATTATCGAATCACTGGGGTTTCCTTCTGTAGCCTACGTAGTAAGGCAGCACGTTCATTTATCGGAGTCGGTTATCGGGACGCCAATTAGCGAGGCACAGGTGGTCAACTACGCCGATAAAAGGGTTTTACACACCACTGTAGTCAGTTTAACCAAGAGATTTGATTACATCAGAGAGAAATATGGAAATGGCGGGTTAGTACGTACGAGCAGAATAAAGGCCATCGAGGAGCAGACGAGAGAACTTGAAAAGAAACTATTCAGTTACATACCCATTAAGCCAGAGGATATCCCCTCTTGAGAATAGACTTTTTTATTACGTGATTATTGTTTTTTGGATATAATACTTTTTGGTTTTTACCGAATCTTTTTAATGGACACGAGGTATTATGCTGCCGCGAAATAAAAAAATAAGGGTGGCCCTTATTGCCGGGGGCCGGTCATCGGAGAGGGAGGTATCGATTAAGGGGGCGGACCAGGTGTGGGATGCCCTGGATAAAGAAAAATACGATATCCGGCGCTATGATCCGGTCTGTGACATCGAGCAACTGGTTAGGGACGCTGGCGAGATAGACGGGGCTTTTATACTCCTTCATGGCAAATACGGTGAAGACGGAACCATTCAGGGACTTCTGGACCTGCTGGGCATACCCTATCAAGGCTCTGGAATTCTGGGTAGCGCTCTGGCCATGGATAAGGAGTTATCCAGGATCCTTTATTCTCAAGCTGGCCTAGATGTCCCACGGGGTCGCGTGGTTAGGAGAGGCCCATATTGCGCTGAAGACATAGCCCGGGAACTCGGTTTGCCCGTGGTCATCAAGCCGGTAGATCAAGGTTCGAGTATTGGCATGAGTATCCCGCGGACAGTAAAAGAGATGGAAGAGGGCCTGGCGGAAGCTTTTAAATATAGTTCACGTGTACTTGTGGAGGAATATATAAAAGGGGTGGAAATTACCGGTGGGGTTATAGGTAACGATAATCTGAAAGCATTGCCTGTCGTAGAGATCGTGCCGGGAGAGGGGCACTTTTTCTTTGATTATCAGGCCAAATATCAGCCTGGAATCACAAGGGAGATATGCCCGGCGGGGATCAGTGCTTCACTGACCGAAAGGGCCCAGGAATGTGCCATAATGGCTCACCGTGCCCTGCAACTGCGGGGATATAGCCGTACAGACATGATCATCAGGGGTGACCAGATCTACGTCCTGGAAACCAACACCATCCCGGGTATGACCAGAACCAGCCTGCTTCCGCTGGCCGCTCGGCAAGCGGGGATGGATTTTCCCACGTTGTTAGATGAGCTGATCAGGTTAGCCCTGGAGGCAGCGGGAAAGTCCGCTCTCTATAGCTAAGAGCTCCCTTAGAGCTAAGAGGTCGGGCATTTAGCCGAAGACAAATATTACTGGCCGGTGTTCGGCGTTTTTTCGGCGTCAGCCATCAACGATTCGATAGCTTCTCGAAGCTTTGAGGCCAGCAAATTTTTCTGACTGGGCTCGTAATCAGCCGTTTCAATCATCCTGCCAATAATGATCTTGATATGCCCGGGCCTTACCCACAGCCTGCCGCGAGGAAGAACTCCCCTGGAGCCAGAGATAGCCAGAGGAATAATGGGGGATTTGGATTTCAGGGCCAGGGTAATGCCACCAAGTTTGAAGGGCAGCAGCCGACCATCAGTGCTGCGTGTCCCTTCGGGGAATATCAGCACGGATGTCCCGGAGCGTATTTTCTGGGCAGCCTCCTCCAGACTCTTTATGGCCTTTCTGGGGTGAGAGCGGTCGATTGGTATATACCCCGCACGGCGCATGGCCAGGCCGAAGATCGGTATCTGGAAAAGTTCCTTTTTTGCCAGCCAGCGAAACTGCACCGGTAAGTAGCCGAGAACGGCCAGGATATCAAACTGGCTCTGGTGGTTGGCTGCATAAATACAGGGGATCCCGGGTTTGACTTTTTCCAGGCCTTCGACGCTGACTTTTACCCCACATTCCCACAGGATCAGTCTGGCCCAGAGTCGTGCGACGAGGTGGGGGATGACGCCACTTCGATCGAAAAGAGAGCTTAAAATAGCCATGATGGCGAAGATCAGTGTGATAGCCGGAAGCCACAAAAAAAGAAAGGCGCTGCGTATTCCGGAAATTATGTTTTTCATCCCGATCCTGTGCACCTTTGAGGCCAGTTTTGCTGACCGAATGTACCTTTTCTCAAGCTTACAAGTCAACGCAAAATTTACCTAAATCTTTTGGTTGACAATTCTTCCCCAATCACTATTATGCTTTATCAATTGGCATCTTTATACGTTGCAGCAGCTCCAAGATATATTCCAGGGAGGAAAGGGAAAATGGAAGACTTAAAGAAGATGTACAAGACGGTTATGGCTGACCATTTTCCAGAAAGTATGACCATCACCTTTGGGGATCAGAAATTAATTTATCGGAAGAGGACCTGGAAGATACCGGATGCATCGGGGGTTGTCATAGAGAAGGGACTGCGCTATGGCGAGAACCCAGGGCAGGAGGCTGCCCTTTATGAACTGATAGGCGGGAACTTAATCCTGGGGGACTGTCGTTTTATTGAACCGGGCCGAAGCCTGGTTAGTGCCATAACCGAGGCCGACATGCTTCAGGCCGGAAAGCACCCGGGGAAGACTAACCTCACGGATGCCGATAATTCGCTAAATATTTTAAAATACCTGACGCGCAAGCCAGCCGTGGTCATCGTCAAACATAACAACCCTTGCGGCGTAGCTTGTGGTGATACACTGGCCGAGGCGTACAGGCGGGCCGATCGTGCCGACCGCATAGCGGCCTTTGGTGGGTGTGCGGCTTTCAACCGGCCTATGGATAAGGAAACGGCAGAAGAGGTGTCCAGGCATTATTTAGAAGTGGTGGTGGCACCCGAGTATGAAGAAGGCGCGGTAGAGGTTCTGAAAGGTCGAAAAAGCTTAAGGATCATACGTGTTGGCCGGATGGATCGTCTGGAGGATTATTTGGCTCTTCGCTTTGTTGATTTTAAGTGTCTTATCGACGGGGGCATTATTGTTCAGCAATCCCCTGTCAACATCGTCCGTAGTAAGGACGACCTTAAGCCGGCATGTGCTGTTTATAAGGGTCAGGAATATCGGATTAAAAGACTGCCCACAGAAAGAGAGTATGAAGACATTCTGTTTGGTTGGGGCGTGGAACAGGGAGTTACGTCGAACTCTGTTTTGTACGTCAAAGACGGTGTGACTGTGGGTATCGGCACCGGGGAGCAGGATAGGGTTGGTGTGGCCGAGATTGCAATATTCAAGGCATATACCAAATATGCAGATGCACTTTGCTATGACCGTTACGGCATCCCTTATAAAACGCTTGAAATGGAGATAGCGGCTGGCAAGAGGGATAGGACGGACAAAGAGGAAATTGACCGGCAGACGAAGGAAGATCATGCTGGTTTAAAGGGTGCGATCATGGTTTCAGACGCCTTCTTTCCTTTCCGCGATGGGGTTGATGTGGGGATCAAAGAAGGTATTTCGGCCATTGTTCACCCTGGCGGCTCGGAAAGGGATTTTGAATCTGTCCTGGCCTGTAACGAAGCTGATCCGCCAGTAACCATGGTCTATACGGGCCAGAGGGCCTTTAAGCACTAGAAATTTGGGAAAATTCCCCCGCCATGGGGAATAACGCCCCAAGAGAAAGTACCTCCTCCGGGTTTGCCTGCTGAGAGTGAACCGTAAACTATTCAATTATATCCGCATGTTATCGTAGCATCCTTTCTCTGTATAGGTTAGCTCGTCCATGGCATGGAACTTGCCAACCTAGAAAGGGTTCTCTTAGAATTACAGTTAGGGATATTTCAAAGTTAAGAGAAGGAAATAGGGGGCTGTTAGTCGGTGGCCGAACCTAGATGTAGTTACATTGCTATTTGTTCGAGAGAAGAGAATTGCATAAATCGTGTTCATGAGGTAACGCATTTCTTCCAGAAAAAATTCGAAGAACTGGATCTCAAGGTAGCAGTCCGCAAAATTAAGACTATATGCAGCGGGCATTGTAAAAAAGGGGTGTTCGTTGATATAGGAGGCTCGGTATTTTACCACATGGTGAAAGCGGATGACGTTACCTCTATTGTCAAGGAGACGATACTGGATGGAGATACCCTTCCGGCTCATTTTTCGATGGAACACTCGATCCTGGGTGATGAAAAGTTTATATACGATCGGGCTGTAAATGTATTAATTTATACAGATCCTGAATTTTCTCTTGCTGAGGGACTCCTGGGCCTCTTGCGCAAGGAAGGCCTTTCTTCCTGCGGGAAGTGCGTTCCCTGCCGTTTGGGGGTCAAAAATCTAGACCAAATATTGTCGGCTTTGCTGGTCGGAAAGGCAAAGGTGACGGACATGGATAGATTACGTGAACTGGCTGTAGTTATGGATATTAGTTCACGATGCGCCTTGGCCAGTAAGTTTGTTGCGCCGCTTTTTGTGGCCATGGATCATTTTGGCGAGGAGCTGAACTTTGTCTGCGTATTGAGCAAAGACGTAAGTCGTGTCTGCAAGTTGGATCCATCTAGTGGAAGTCGTTTAGCGGAGTCTGCTTGATAGCATGTAAAAATCGTAAGGAGGATATTTGCTATGGCGCTTGATCCAAGAAAGTACAAGGATTGGCAGGTTGCTGAGGACGCGGAAAAACGGATGAAAACCGTCTATCAACTGGCTGATGAGTTGGGCCTGGAAGAGCTTTTACCGCACGGACCCTACGTGGCTAAGATTGACTTCGCTGGGGTTCTAGACCGCCTCAAAAAAAGACCAGACGGGAAATATATTGATGTTACGGCCATTACACCTACTCCCCTGGGCGAAGGAAAAAGCACCTCCGCTATGGGCCTGGTACAGGGTCTGGGCAAAAGAGGAAAGCGTGTAATCGGTGCAATCCGACAGCCGTCCGGCGGACCGACCATGAATATCAAAGGAAGTGCTGCCGGTGGGGGCCTGGCGCAGTGTATCCCGCTAACACCTTTTTCCCTGGGGCTTACCGGTGATATCAACGCCATTATGAATGCCCACAATCTGGCCATGGTTGCCCTTACCTCCCGTATGCAGCACGAGTTCAATTATTCTAACGAGCGACTGGCCAAGATAGGTTTGAAACGCCTGGATATTGATCCAAAAAATGTAGCCATGGGCTGGGTCATGGATTTTTGTGCTCAGGCTTTAAGGAATATAATCATAGGCCTTGGGGGTAAGATGGACGGCTTTACCATGAAGTCCGGCTTTGGTATCGCTGTCAGTTCTGAGGTTATGGCCATCCTTGCCGTCTCCACCAGCCTGAAGGATATGCGAGAGCGTATGGGCCGGATCGTCGTAGCCTATAGCCGGGCAGGTGATCCTATCACCACCAAGGATCTGGAAGTAGATGGCGCTATGACTGCCTGGATGGTGGAGGCCCTGAAACCCAACCTGATGCAAACGCTTGAAGGGCAGCCGGTGCTGGTCCATGCCGGGCCATTTGCCAATATCGCTATTGGCCAGTCTTCTATCATTGCTGATATGGTGGGTCTCAAACTGGCTGACTATCATGTTACTGAGAGTGGTTTTGGCGCGGATATAGGTTTTGAAAAATTCTGGAATCTAAAGTGTCGCTTTAGCGGCTTGAAGCCGCACTGTGCGGTTGTAGTGGCTACGATCCGGGCCTTGAAGTGTCACGGCGGAGCACCTGTGCCCGTTCCGGGAAGGCCCATGCCGCCGGAATACGCGAAGGAAAATGTGGCATGGGTGCAGAAAGGTACGGAAAACCTTTTACACCATATCCGGACAGTGAAAAAGGCGGGGATTAATCCGGTGGTCTGTATCAACTCCTTCCATACGGATACCAGGGCCGAGATTGCGGCCGTGCGCCGCCTGGCTGAGGGTGCCGGAGCTCGCGTAGCGGTCTCCAGCCACTGGCTTAAGGGTGGCGATGGTGCCCTTGAATTTGCAGACGCAGTGATCGATGCGTGCGAGGAAAAGACTAAGTTCAAATTCCTGTATGACCTGAAGACGCCGCTCCGGAAGCGCATAGAGGTTATCGCCAAAGAGGTTTACGGGGCCGATGGCGTTAGTTATTCACCAGAGGCTGTGGCCAAAGTCGAGAGGATGGAGAAAGATCCTGAGATGGCCAGGCTTGGCACCTGTATGGTTAAGACCCACTTGAGTCTCTCGCATGATCCAAATCTAAAAGGCGTGCCCAACGGTTGGGTCTTACCGATACGGGATATGCTGGTCTATAAAGGGGCCGGTTTTATGGTACCTGTCGCTGGTGCTATAAGTCTCATGCCGGGAACTGGTTCTGATCCCGCTTACCGCCGCATAGATGTGGACGTCAAAAGCGGTAAAGTAAAGGGACTCTTTTAAGAGATTAAAAATTCAGACCGCTTTTCCGCTGTTTTGGATTTTGGCCATTGATACGTTGGAATTGTTTAGGATTTAGAAATTAGAAATTTAGGATTTACGAGGTGGACAGCCATGGCAGCAAAAATTATCAGCGGGACGGAGATCGCCAAACAGATCAGGGCAGAGTTAAAGGAGGAAGTTGCTGAGCTCAAGGAAAAACACAACATTACACCCGGGTTGGCTACAATCCTGGTTGGTGATGACCCGGCATCAAAGGTCTATGTCGGTCAGAAGGACAAGGCCTGCAAAGAGCTGGATATATACTCAGAAAGGATTGACCTGCCCGGAGATACCCCTGAAGCTGATCTGTTGGCACTGATCGATAGGATGAATCATGACCCTAAGATCAACGGCATATTAGTGCAATTACCCTTGCCTAGGCATATCGATGAGAGAAAAGTTGTTTATGCCATTGATCCGGCTAAGGATGTCGACGGTTTTCACCCGGTAAATGTCGGTAAGCTCATGATCGGCACCAAATGCTTTCTGCCCTGCACCCCCCACGGTATCCAGGAGTTGTTGATTCGTTCCGGAGTACAGACTGCCGGAGCTGAGGTGGTGGTCATTGGGCGAAGCAACATCGTCGGCAAGCCTATCGCCAATATGCTGTTACAGAAAGGGGAGGGCGGCGATGCTACGGTTACGGTCTGCCATACCCGGACCAAGGACATGGCTTTCCATACCCGTAGAGCGGATATACTCATTGTTGCCGCTGGCCGGCCCAATACTGTAACGGCGGATATGGTTAAGGAAGGTGTGGTAGTCATCGATGTCGGCGTAAACCGGATTGGCAAGACACCGGAAGGTAAAGCCATACTGGCCGGCGATGTCGATTTTGAAAGTGTTAAGGAGAAGGCAGCGGCTATTACGCCGGTACCGGGCGGCGTGGGGCCAATGACCATTACCATGTTGATGAAGAATACCGTCGAGGCGGTCAAGGAGCAGATGAGCGCTGCCTAGCATAAAAAGATGCTTGCGCCGTGAGTATAAACTGGCAGGTCTGACCGTGGCAAAATTTTCAATGTTTTTTCGTTTGGAGGAATGAGTATGGAAAGGAAGAGAAAGGCCTTTTGCCCTTCGATTTGTCCGGGCATTGAGTGCGAAGCCAGTACTCAGGTTCTGGAGTTTGCTCGCGGAAGGGGTGCTAGCACCTTTGTCCAGCGAGTGGAAGGCAGGGGCCTAGACCGTTGTCAATTTGGGGCGGGAGGCACTTGCTGCCGCAACTGCTCTATGGGGCCCTGTATGATGATTGAGGGCATTCCAGAGCTTGTGGGCATTTGTGGAGCCACACCGGCGACCACTGCCGCCCGTAATTTTTGCCGCATGATAGCTGCCGGCGCTGCAGCCCATATTGACCATGCACGAGAGACGGCTATGGGATTTTTGGCTGCAGCCAGAGGAGAAGCGCCTTATAAGATAAAGGATGAAAGGAAGCTGCTTTCCACGGCCGAATTGTTTGAGATCAAAACGGAGGGGCGAGGCGTAAAGGACATTGCCATTGAGCTGGGCGAAAAGGTTTTAGCAGAATTCGGGAAGCAAGAAGGAGGACTCCGCTTCATAAAGCGGGCACCCCTTAAGAGACAGGAGATCTGGAAAAAGGCGGGCGTCCTGCCGCGGGGTATAGATCGTGAAGTGGTAGAGATTA
>CAYSYZ010000058.1:0-12491 GCA_964435205.1 uncultured Desulfovibrionales bacterium | reverse complement strand
ATGGCCTTGATACTATTATAAGAATGGCTTTTCCTGGCATAGGTCGTAAAATTCTTGTACTCTTTTTCGTGACACCCCCCACACGTCTCGGAACCAACGTATGTTTTTTTCGACTCTGCTCGAGCCGGACGCTCCAGCCCGCTCATAAAAAGCGCTGCAGCAATCAGCAAAACATACCAACCGATGTACCTGATCTGACCTACCAATCTTACCCGCATACCTTTACCTCCTCAGCCTGCACGACCGGCCCGTCTGTGGTTCTCCTGCCCGGACGGCCGTGCCCCACGCCTCTAAGCTAGATACGTTCGTTCCGGGATTAATCATATCTTCTTGCCTTGCCATAGGTTTTCCGTTGAATTCTTCAGTTGCAGCCAAATCTTTCAGTCCCTCTCCGACGCTCTTGTTTACCTACTAATCGGCATAATATAAAATCTTTAAAATCTTTTTTTGATTTCACATATATTTTTTTTAGAAAGCTCCTCTATTGGATTTTACGAGAATTACTTATTGAACCACCTTTAAGGGTAATTTTCCCCCATATTCGCTTGAAACAAATCTCAAGGTCTGGTAATGAATCCTTGCGGACGTTGATTATTCAGATAACCTCTTTAGCTTCCTGATCGATGTCTGCCGACTTCTTACATAAATGTGATGAAGGACTAACCAGTCATGAAATACCAAAAGCGGGTATACTGCGGACACCTGGTTCTCTCTGATGTAAATCGCGAGGTTCAGATGACCGGCTGGGTGGATGCGCTGAGAGATCATCGAGGTATTCTTTTTATCCACCTGCGTGATGGAAGCGGCATCGTGCAGGTGGTCTTTAGCCCTGAGTTCACCCCCCAGCACATCTGCGAATGCGCCACCTCGCTTAGAAGCGAATACTGCATCGCGGTCAGTGGCCGCGTCGTCGTGCGTTCAGCAGATACGGAAAATCCCCACCTGGAAACCGGAAAGATCGAGGTCATGGCCACTGATCTGACTATCCTGAGCAGATCCAAGACGCTTCCGTTCCCCATATCAGAAAAGGCCATGGTAGTCGAGGCCAGCGTCAAGGGTGTCGGCTCGGTGGCAGAGGACCAGAGGCTTCAGTATCGCTACCTGGACCTCCGGCGTCCCACCATGCAGGATCACCTGATCAAGCGGTATCGCGTCCTGAAATGCGCACGGGACTACCTCGACGCCCAGGGCTTTGTCGAGATCGAAACGCCGATGCTGACCAAAAGCACGCCGGAAGGAGCCCGTGACTACCTGGTACCAAGCCGCGTCCATCCAAAGCATTTTTATGCCCTTCCTCAGTCGCCGCAGCTTTTCAAGCAGCTCCTCATGGTCAGCGGATTCGAACGATACTTCCAGACAGTCAGATGTTTCCGCGACGAGGATCTGCGTCCCAACCGCCAGCCCGAATTCACTCAGCTGGATATTGAGGCATCATTTATCGACGAAGAATTCATTTACGAGCTCATTGAAGAACTCACGGTGCGGATGTTTGAGATAGGCGGCATTACACTCTCGCGGCCGTTCCCCCGGATGACCTATCAGGAGGCAATGGATAGCACCGGCTCAGATCGTCCCGATATCCGCTTTGGCCTGAGGTTCATAGAAGCCACGGATATCTTTAAAGACACCCGTTATGCGATCTTCAGGCAGATACTGCAGCGCGGTGGTTCCATAAAGGGTATCAACGCCAAAGGACAATCGGGAAAATTGAGCAAAAATGTTCTCCAGAACGAATACGCCAAGCAGATTGTGCCTGGCTTTGGCGCCAAGGGTATGACCTGGATGCGCGTAATAAGCAACCAACTGGAGTCCAACATCGTGCAGTTCTTTAGCCCGGAAGAGCAGCGTGCCATCATGGAACGTTTCGGAGCCGCAAATGGTGATGTCATTCTCATGATCGCCGATCCATCCTATGAGGTGGTTACCATGGCGCTCGCACAACTTCGCCTCCATGTCGCGGATCGGCTCGGTCTTATCCCTCGCGATGCATACTGCCCGCTATGGATCACCGATTTTCCCCTTTTCGAAGCCACTGGGGAGGGTATTGCCTCCAACCACCATCCCTTTACCGCACCGGATCGGACCGATTTCGATCCCACAGACCGTGAGGCGCTTCTTACCCTGCGCTCGCGCGCCTACGATCTCGTAATCAACGGCGAGGAACTGGGTGGCGGCAGCATCCGCATAAATAACAACAAAGTCCAGCGGAAAATTTTTCAGGCACTCGGGCTCTCCAGGAACGAAGTCGAGAAAAAGTTTGGATTTTTCCTCCGCGCACTCGATTATGGCGCACCACCCCATGGCGGTATTGCCCTGGGCATCGACCGTGCCGTTGCTATGATCCTCGGTACGTCCTCAATCCGTGAAGTGATTGCCTTTCCAAAGAACCGGAGTGCCTACTGCCCTTTGACCGAAGCCCCGTCTATAGTTGGACATGAACAACTGGCAGAGCTCGGATTGCTGGATCTGACCGGAGACAAACAGATTCCAGGCACCAATGAGCAGGCCGACCTCGCTGATTCCCTTTCCGGGGTGTCTCGCATTGGCATAGACGACGGGGAGCGGCCCCAAGTAGCCGCGGCCCTGAGGGAGGCCACCCGGCTGGCTGAGGTCGTGACCCAGCGGGCAGGCGAAGAGGAACCCCTTTTCTCTGTGGTCAGCGTAACCAACCGCATCAGAAAAGGATCAACAGCACGGATATCACCTTTCGCTGAAAACGGCGAACTATTTCGAAATGCCCCTGCGGTCAAGGGCAACCACTTCAAGGTGGCCAGCATTCTGGAGTAGTTCGCCGTGGATTTACACTATAGAAAAAGGTTCTAAGGGATTAAAATGCATTTAGAAATATTCTCCCACATCGACTCAAGTTCGCCTTCTCCGATAGCAGGCGGACCCCTGGCGGGAAAATCCGTGGCCATTCAACCGAACATGTCGGTTCGCGGGTGGCCCACAGACGCGGGGTCAGTGGCACTGGAACGTTTCGTTGCCCTCCAGGATGCCACGGTAGTTGCACGCCTCCGGGCAGCAGGTGCGACTATCAGCGGCGCCACGCGCATGAGTGAACTGGGATTTGGCCTGGTAGGTGATACTGCTGCTCAGGCTCTGGCCGGGGGACAGGTTGACATTGCGCTGGTTACGGACACGATGGGTGAGGCGCGCGTCGGCGCTTCAAGCATAGGCGCCTTCGGGTTCAAACCGAGCTACGGCATTGTCTCCCGCTTCGGCCTGATCGGACTTGTCCCCTCTATGGAGAGTTTTGGAATACTGGCCAAGAGGCCGGAAGAGATTGCCGCAGTAATGCAGGTGATCGCCAACTGTGATGATCACGATTTATCCATGCCGGAATGCCAGGTACCGGATTTCAATAGGGCATGCGAACCGGAGGCATCAATCGGTGCCATAGGCGCAGTCCGGGAATGTATTGATTCCCTGGAGGCTACCGGGGCCAAAGCCTTCAGGACGGCACTTTCAAGGTTGGAGGAGGCGGAACTGAAGATTGAAGAAATCAGTTTAGAAGATTTCGACCTCTTCCGCACTGTCCACAACGTAATCGGCTCCGTTGAGGCATCTTCGAGCGCCGGCAAGTATGACGGGGTACGCTACGGCCACCGCACGTCCTCCGCAAAGAATTGGAATGAGATGTACCTGCGATCCCGGGCTGAAGCATTCGGTTTACTGGTAAAGACGTACCTCTTCCAGGGTGCCTATTTCCAGTTTGAAAACTACCCGGCATTCGAAGACGCATGCCGCATCCGGGCCCGCCTGTTAAGGAAGACCGAAGAGTTATTTAACAAGGTAGACGCTGTCGTTTTTCCGACCCGAAGCCCTAGCCACGACGTTACCACGGCAACCTCGATTAACGAGACATACGATGCCTTTTCCATGACGCTTTTGGCCAACCTTACCGGTCTGCCTTCGGTTCAGGTACCGGGTCTAGCGTTGCAGGGAGACATCGATCTTGGCCTCCAGCTCGTTGGACCACGCCTTTGTGATGCACAACTGCTGTCCATCGCCGCCCGACTAAAACCCTTAGCGGAAGGAGGCAGATAAAGATGGACTACGAAGCGGTAATCGGTCTGGAGATACACGTACAGCTCAATTGTGCCACCAAGATGTTCTGCGACTGCCCCAACCGACCCGGTGATGAGCCAAATAGAAACACCTGTCCAATATGCCTCTGGCTCCCCGGGGCCATACCGAGGTTCGGTCAGGAAGCGCTGGAGAAGGCAACCCTTATCTGCCTGGCATTAAACTGCAACATCCAGCGACAAAGTGCATTTGACCAGAAGGTTTATTACTACCCGGACCTTCCCAAAGGGTTCCAGCTTTCCCAGTTCCACCGGCCACTGGCGACAAACGGGTGGCTGGATATCACGAGCGAGGACGGCCGACCCAAAAGGCTCCGTATCCGCAAGATTCACATGGAAGAGGACGTCGCCAAACTCGTTCACGAAAGAGAAGGAAGGACACCAATCAGTCTGGTGGATTTTAACCGGGCGGGTACGCCACTTGTGGAGATTGTAACCGAACCTGACATGCGCAGTCCGCATGGCGCCATGGAATTTATCCGTATGCTCAGGACACAGATACGCTATGTGGGAAGTTCTGAATGCAACATGGAGCAGGGAACCCTCCGGGTGGATGCCAACATTTCACTTCGCCCCCGCGGTAGCAGCCAGCTAAACACAAAAGTAGAAGTTAAAAATATGAATTCAATCCGCAATCTTGGCGATGCCATCGCTTATGAGATAAGCCGTCAGGCGGGTCTCCTCGATTCCGGCGAACCCATCGTCCTTCACACCCGGCTGTGGGATCCTGAAAAAGGCATAACTGCACCCATGCGGGGTAAATTTGAAGGCCCTTGTGTGCCGGACCCATCCGTTCCGCAGATTGTAATCTCGGATGAATGGCTGGGCGAGATGCGATCCAGTCTGCCGGAAATGCCCGGCCAGAAAGTGGACCGTTTTGTCCGGGAATACGGCCTTACCCATGAAGAGGCCGTGCTTATGAGTTCAGAGCGAGACCTATCCGAATATTTTGAAGCGGTTATACGTCAGGACATACCACCAAAGACTGCAGCGCACTGGCTCTCAACGCAGCTCATTCCCGTTTTAAAAGAACGCCATCAGACAGCCTTGGATACACCTGTAACCCCGGGCCGCTTTGGAGGCCTGCTGGCCATGTTGGGACGTGATGAGATCAACACGAACTCAGCGAAAGAGGTGCTGACCAGGCTTTTTGACAGCGACCGGTCACCGGACGCTATTGTCGAGCAGTATGGCTTCAGGCAGGTATCGGATACTGCTGAACTTGAGGCAATCGTAGACCAAATCGTCGCCGCCCACCCGTCCGCAGTTGCTGATTTCCGAAACGGGAAGGAGAAGGCAAAAGGCTTTTTGGTCGGTCAGGCCATGCGGGCCTCAAAAGGCAAGGCCAATCCCAAAGTCATACAAGAGATTCTGGCTGCAAGGTTAGCTTAAAACTTACGCCGGGTATAACACTGTCCCGACACTTGCATCCCTTTAGCGCCTCCCCAAAAGTATAATTGGTACACAAAGTCAGATGCTTGAGTTTTAATATTCAAGTAATTTCTTGGCATCCAGATGATATTCATGCAGGTGAGAAGGTGCCGATAGTGGTCAACTACCCCTAAAAAACCTGTACCCATTCAGGGATCATTATAAAACAACCGATAAATAAAGTGATCGTCAGCTTCGGGGGAGTGCCTGTCCGGCGCAGGATCCGCATGTTGCTGACATCCTGTTCACAATTATAAATAAAACCCTCGTAACCCTGGAGAATAGACTCATCAATTGCTAGCGAATTTATTACTTCACACACTATGAAAAACCAGGTATCAAAAGATATGGCTGCCAGTGACTATTCCGGTTACAGGAGCATAAGATCTAAACTAAAGATAATTTTCTCCTGCCTCATAGCTATTCCCTTTCTCGTATTCCTGTTTATCTATTTAAGGATTGGCACATTCACAACGGCCTTATCTGGATTCCTTATTGCCTTAGCACTGGTTCTTGTACTCGAAGGTTTTATAATTTTCAGGAAGATGGCTGAACATATTGAGCATTTATCTTCCATGATGGCGCAGGTAGAAGAAGGTAAGTTACAAAGGATTCAAGCGGATGCTGGAGATACCAGAGAGCTAGCCATGATCGCTGACACCTTCAACCGCACTCTCTTTAAACTGGAAGAAACGGCTGCAGATATAAACGAACGCATAAAAACCGAGAAGGCACTGCGCGAGAGTGAGGAGAAATACCGAACCATCCTCGAGAACATCGAAGATGGCTACTATGAGGTCGACCTTGACGGAATCTTCGTTTTTTTCAATGATTCCCTGTGCAGAATCCTCGGATACTCCAGAGACGAACTGCGGGGTATGAATTGCCGGCAGTTTCTGGACGAAGAAAACACCCCAAAGGTCCGTCAGGTCTTCGAGATAGTGCGTAACACTGGAAAGTCAAACAATGGGTTTGACTGCCAGTTTAGAAGAAAGGACGGCTCCCATAGATTTGCAGAGGTTTCCCTGTCCCTGATGAAGGATTCAAAGGAACATCCAACCGGCTTTCGCAGCATTATCCGGGATGTCACCGAACGCAAACAGGCAGAGGCAATGCGGCAGGCCAAGATTGAGGCTGAGGCTGCCAATCAAGCGAAGGGCGAGTTTCTGGCCAACATGAGTCATGAGATAAGGACACCTCTAAACGGAATCATCGGCCTGACAGAACTGGCCCTGGATACCGACCTTGATGATGATCAGAGGAACATCCTGGATACAATCAATACCGAAGCCAACTCCCTGCTCGGCATTATCAACGACATTCTAGATTTCTCAAAGATCGAGGCCGGAAAATTAGAGATTGAAACAATTCCGTTTAACCTGAGAAACACAGTCGAGGATGTGGCCGACAGTATCGCCCTCAGGGCAGAGCAAAAGGGACTGGAGTTTATCCTCTTTCTATCTCCGGATATCCCATCTCGATTAACCGGCGACCCGGTCCGCTTGAGGCAGGTACTCATAAACCTGGCCGGCAATGCCCTGAAGTTTACCTATCAGGGTGAGATATACATCAAAGGCGAAATGGCGGAAGACCTTGGAGACAAGGTCAAGGTCCGTTTCTCGGTAACGGATACCGGTATCGGGATACCGAAAGGTAAACAGGCAACTATTTTCGAAAGTTTCACCCAGGCAGATAGCTCAACCACAAGAAAATACGGAGGTACCGGGCTGGGAACCACCATATCCAAACAATTGGTAGAACTGATGGGTGGGAAAATTGGTCTAGAGAGTGAGGAAGTCAAGGGAAGTACCTTCTGGTTTACTGCGGTCTTTGACAAGCAAGCAGGGCAGGAGCCCGTCTCGACTACAAAAGAGGTTGATCTGAGCAATTTAAAAGTCCTGGTGGTGGATGACAACCGGACTAACCGGTTTATCCTGACGGAATACCTCAAATCCTGGAACTGCCGCCCTGTAGAGGCCTCCGGAGGGGAGGAGGCCCTATCCATTCTCCGCGAGTCTATTTCATCAAAAAATCCCTTCCATTTGATTCTGACGGACATCCAGATGCCCCAGATGAGCGGCTTTGACCTGGCCGGAGAAATCAAGGCCATGGAGGCCCTGAAAACAGTGCCCATAGTAGCCCTTACCTCTGCTGCAAGCAGAGGTGACGGCAAGAGATGCACGGATCTGGGGATCGAAGGATATTTGAACAAGCCAATTAGACGGGATGATCTGCATCGTGCTATTTTATCTGTCCTGGGCCTGTCCACCGGTCAGGAGGTGCAGACTGCACCCCAACTGGTAACTACACATAGTATAGCCGAGGACAATTGGAAAGATATCCGGATCCTTTTGGTCGAAGACTACCCAACCAATCAGCAGGTAGCCACAAGGCATCTACAGAGAGCGGGGTATCTGGTAGATCTGGCAGAAAACGGCCGGGAAGCAGTTGAGGCCTATACGCGGGAGCATTATGACCTCATCCTCATGGATATACAGATGCCCGTGATGGACGGCTATGCGGCGACAAAGGCCATCCGGGATCTGGAGACAAACCTCAAAAAAGCGGGCAATCCAGGTTATTCAGCCAGACAGCAAAGGATTCCGATCATCGCCATGACGGCACACGCCACCACTGACCATAGAGAAAGGTGCCTGGAGGCCGGGATGGACGACCACATGCCTAAGCCCCTGAGGAGAAAAGAACTCCTGGCCGTGGTGAATAAGTGGGTCAGGTCAGGATCGGGTCCAGGGGAAAAGGCCGAAGGGGACCATTCAAAAGGCAAATTCACGGAAAAAAATCGCCCGATGAATTTCGAAAGCGCGGTAGAGGAATTTGGGGGGAACAAGGAGTTTCTGCTGGAGGTCCTGGAAGCCTTTCTGGAGCAGGTACGAGCCCAGATAGAAAACATTCGTCGGGCCATATTTGATGGGGACACAAAAGCGGTCAGGCGAGAGGCACATTCAATCAAAGGCGGTGCGGCAAATCTGACTGCATATGAGCTTTCCGGGATTGCGGACCAAATTGAGAATATAGGCGAATCGGGTGCCTTAGAAAAAGGCATTGAGATTCTCGAAAGACTGGAAAAGGAGTTTTATCGCTTGCAGGTTTATGCCGTGAGTAGAAGGTAAACTGAAAAAAGGCGAGCCGTAAAATGAAAGTCCTTGTTGTTGATGACGAGCTTGTTAGTAGAAAGAAGATGCAAAATATAATGGCCGGTTTTGGCGAATGCGAATCGGTTGAATCCGGGGACGCAGCCGTAATTGCCTTTAAAAAGGCCTGGGAAGACTGGTCGCCGTTTGATCTCATAACCCTGGATGTCGCTATGCCCGGAATGAACGGACTAGAGGTTTTGGCTCAGATCAGGAAGCTAGAAAGTGAAAAGAAGGTTCCAAAACAAAAACAGGTAAAAATCTTGATGGTAACCTCCCATTCGGACCAAGATACTATTATCAACAGTATTCAGGCCGGGTGTGATGACTACATCGTGAAGCCATTTGACCTATACATAATAGCCAAGAAGATTAGAACCCTTGGCTTTAAACTCTTTTGAGAGAAGGCGTGCTACTCTTGACTAAAAGTTAATAATTAAGTATACTTAAGCAACTTTAAAAACCATATTGGAGAAATAAACAACTTTAGCAATTAGGGTTTACGGGAAGAGAACCAGGTTCCTTTCTGTTCCAGGCTCATCAAGGCATTTACCACTGCATAAACACCGCCTCACCCTTCCACGAATTTCCTAATTTACATTTGCGGTTAGGTTTTTAATCCTAAACGTGAAAACATTTTGTTAACCTTTTGATGGTGCGTTAGAACTCAAAACCCAAAGAAGGATAAACGCCTGGACGATTAGCCAGAAAAAAGGAGCAATAACCATGACACGCTGTTTATTTTGCGGCCAACACCATAGTGACAAAGAAATTGGTGCCATACAGATGGACCTGGAAAAAATGTCCGCTACGTTAAGGACAAAGTTTGGCTCTACACTTAACATTTATTGTTGTGATAGTTGCTGGGATAAGTACTTCAGGGAAGGCAATTCCATGATTGCCATTTGCTCTACGTGCGAATCCATTGAATTATGGAACCTTGCCGATTTCGTAAACCTTAACAAGCAATTCCTTCACACAGAGCATATGAAAAGCTTGCTTGCCCAGCAAGTACCGGCCTTGGAAACCAACACCTGTTCATTCTGCGAGGAAATAAACCAAATTTTAGAGCTCAAGATGTCTGGATAACCCATTGCCCGTTCCATCCCCAGGCGGCAGCAAAAAGGCGTTGCAGCTTTGCGCAACGCCTTTTTTGTTTTTTGGCAGGGGAAAGAAGATTTGAAGCTGCAACCTTAAGCTAAGGAGTTTTTTTCGGTCGGTTCAGGTACCATATCTGATATTATAGATTATCAGCGCCGGATAGTCGCATGAAGTAAGCCACGTCCCTAAGAAGGGCCTTGTTGATGAGGCATCACTTTTGGGCCTGATGTCCCTGGGGCCGGATATGGGGGATAAATGATCGTTTTCAAGGCGACCATCTTGATTCTGCTCATAAATGGAGCGCCGCCTCTTCTGGCTATTCTATTCCCTGGATTAGCAAGCCAACCTTTAAATGGAAATCGCCTGTTTTGGGACCGTCATGCCCTTTTGGGAAAACACAAAACTGTTAGAGGCTTCATAGCAGGAATTGTTACCGGGGGCATATTGGGATATCTCCTGGGGTTTCCCTTTTCATTAAGCCTCCTTGTCGGTCTACTCAGCATGTTGGGAGATATCTTGTCCAGCTTTATAAAGCGTCGTTTTGGCCTCCCCGAAGGTACCGATGTCCCCGTTCTTGACCAGTGTTTTGAAGGTGGGTTCCCTCTCCTGCTTTTTCATCGGATTTATGCCTTTCCCTGGCCACTTGCCCTGGGAAGCCTGTTAACATTCTTCGTCGTCGCTCAAGGATCCGCCATACTTTTCAAGAAAATCACTACTCCTCCTAAAGATTCTCTTCGCCTGGTGCGCTCCAGTTCCCACTTTCGGGAATGGCGGGCGTGCCATAAGGCTTTATCCCCTCTGGCCCGCTATCTAAACTTTGAAAATTTCTTATACTACCACTGGTTCATGAAAGGAGTTTTCAAGTGTCTGGGGGTCTACGAACAGGGCATTACAAATGCCCTCAATGTCCAGTTGAAAAACGTTGATGTCACCCGTTCGGACCTGCCCGACTCTTTCGATACCTTTCGCATTCTATTTATAGGCGACCTCCACCTCGACGGCCTCGAGGGACTTACCGAACGCCTGATCCCGCTGGTATCCAGTCTGCAGGTCGATGTCTGCTTGCTGGGTGGTGATTACCGCATGGAGATGTACGGATCGTTCTTGAGGGCCGTTCGCAGATTAAGAAAACTCGTTAAACACATAGACGCAAAGGACGGGATATTCGGAATCCTGGGTAATCATGATTGTTTGGAAATCGTGCCCGACCTCGAGGACGCCGGAATTTGCATGCTCATAAACGATTCCTATTGTCTGGAAAGAAACGGCGAAAAACTCTGGATTGTAGGGGTAGATGATCCCCACTACTATCGATGCCACAACCTGGAGAAAGCCTTCCGGGATGTTCCTCACCATGCTTTTTCCATTCTCCTGGCTCATTCACCTGAAATAATCAGGGATTCAGATGATTATCCGGTTAATCTCTGCCTTTGCGGCCATACCCACGGAGGACAGATACGTCTGCCCATCGTTGGCCCTTTTTTCATCCACGCCAGGGCACCGCGTCAGTTTGCTTCCGGATTATGGAGGCATAATTCTATGATCGGTTACACCACGACAGGGGCAGGCTCTTCCGGGGTGCCCGTGAGGTTCAATTGCCCGCCAGAGATTGTGATCATCACTTTACGCAAAAGGAGCTGATGTTCGCCCTAAAAACAACAAACTGGCTTGATTTCAGAAATATAATGATGGCAAACTATTATGTAGTATGAAGTAGAATTAACCGGAGGTATTAACGACGCTAACGATCACCAGCGGGAAAAATGTTTGAACAACTCCGTTATAAAGGTATTAACGGTGTCCGGGCTTTCAGGCGTTGGGTTATCCCCTACCTCAACTCCCGAATTCACGCAGACGAGTTCAGGCCGGTGCTATGTTACCTTTTCACCGATTGGAAGTGCAACCTCGATTGTCACTACTGTTTTCAGTACGATAACGGCAGACCGGGCATGGGCCTGGAGACTGCCAAGTCGGCCATTGACTGGCTCAAATCTCTCGGCTGTCGGGTAGTCGCTCTCATGGGAGGCGAGCCGTTGGTACGGAAGGATTTCATCCTAGAAGTCATTCGCTATGGCGACCAGGAAGGTTTCTTCATGTACCTTCCAACTAATGGCTATCTCATGGACAGGACCTTCATCGACGAGATGGGCACTGCAGGTGTGACCGCGGTCAATCTGGCCGTGGACTCCATCGCGCCGCGCAAGGGCCTGCCCAAAGCCCTGTTGCCTATCGAACCCCAGTTCCGGTATCTGGTCGAGCGGCAGGAGAAGTATGGCTATCTACTCTTTTTCAATATCAATATCTGCCGCACCAATATTAAGGACGTCAAATTGCTTACCGAAGTCGCCCGCCAAAACCGCATCGGCACTGACTACCACCTTAACGAGCCACCGCACAGCTTCGTTGAGCTTAGCCACTATGGCCACGGGGATAAAGGCTTATGCATCACCCCGGCCCAGTACAACGAAGTAGAGGAGCTCCTCGACTGGCTCATCCAAAAGCAGCACCAGCAACTGGCCCATGGTGAATTCCATGGAGCACCTGCGAGGTTTTAAGGAACGGATGCGGGGCCGCATTCGTACCTGGGACTGCCGAGCCGGACATAATGGCGAATTGATCCGGCCGGACGGCACACTGTCACCCTGTTTTGATATGATCACCTATGACTACGACTGGGGGCGCATCTGGAAGCCTCGCTTCCATAAGGAGTCTCTGCAGT
>CAYSYZ010000057.1:0-12498 GCA_964435205.1 uncultured Desulfovibrionales bacterium | reverse complement strand
CCTTCACTAAACTTGCAAAGGATGCCGGCAACGTCTGTGGAGTCACTGTATTTGAGGCCGACGGTTTTCCCATGAGGTCAAAACGGGAAGCCAGCACCAGGCCGAAGACAAGTGACACCAGCGCCACTGCAATCAGGGTAAGATGGTACTTTTTCTTGTTTTGCATGGAGGAAAACCTCTTATTGGAGTGCTTGCACGTTAAGCCTTGCTGACATAACGCATGCGGAGGTCATAGAGTATATGTTCAAGTAAAGCCTCTTCGTCTTTGGTCAGGTTGCCCTTGGTTTTTTCTTGCAGCAGGGCAATAGTATCAATGGTATGTTTGGCAATGGATAAATCGGTTTGGTTTGTCCCGGTAACCGGGTCGGGTATTTCACCAAGGTAAACCAGGGCGGAGGTATTAAGAGAAAAGATAAAGGTGGAAAAATCAACTGGCGGCAGGACAGTCGGCCGTTTGGCTTTTTCTTGCGCCTCAGGTTCTGCCGGGCCTTCTTTGGGTTGAGCCTTTGCCTCCGGGGCAGGCTTTTCCTCAGTCCTTTTCTCTTCACCAGGCGTTTCCTGGAAGAAAACCCGCCTATCCCTTACCGTATATCCCTTATCCTTGTCTTCAGTCATAAACTGCTTCTCCACGCGTAATATTGCCACAACACTCTTTAGAATTCAAGGGCTTGTGCCGACACCACCTGTGGTATTTTTGAAAGTGCTTTGAGCACCTTAGCCGTTACCGGGGCATTCGTGTTGAGCAGAATGACATTTCTGCCCGGTCCCGCCTCCTGCCCAACATGCATGCGTGCGATGTTCAAACCTTCCTTGCCCATGGCCGTACCGATAGCGCCGATGACCCCTGGTTTATCCAGATTATAGATAAAGAGCATATGTCCTTCCAGTGCGGCCTCCAGTCGGAACGTATTTATCCGGACCAACCGGATCTCCTTTTTGCCGAAGATTGTGCCGGAGAGGGCATTTTCCTCCTGCGGTGTCTTGACACGCAGGGTAATAAGGTTGGTGAAATCTTCAGTCGTAATGCTTTTCAGTTCTGTGACCTTTACCCCGCGTTCCCTGGCAATAATGGGTGCGTTGACGAAGTTGACATCATCTTTCAGGATGGGAGCGAACAGGCCCTTCAGCATGGAGATGGTTATCGGCCGGGTATCAATATTGGCGACGTCACCGATATATTCGATAGTTACCTCCTGGATGCCGCCCTTGGCGATCTGCATCTGGAAACTGCCCATCTTCTCGGTCAGGGTCAGATAGGGTTGCACGGCGGCCAGTACATCGGGACTCAGAGAAGGAAAGTTGACGGCGTTAGAGATAATACCTTTCTTGAGGAAATCAGCCACTTGATGGGCGATGGCTATGGCCACATTTTCCTGTGCCTCTGCGGTGGCGGCGCCCAGGTGCGGGGTGCAGATGAATTTATCCATCTTGAAGAGGGGGTGGTTTTCAGGTGGTGGTTCCTGAGCGAAGACGTCCAGGGAAGCACCGGCCACTTTACCACTCTGCATGGCCTCGTAGAGGGCTTCCTCGTCGACGATGCCCCCGCGTGAGCAGTTGATCAGCATCACTCCGTCTTTCATTTTGGTAAACGATTCCCTGTTGATCAGGTTCTTTGTGTCTTTGGTCAATGGGACATGTATGGATATGTAGTCAGCACGAGTGTAAAGTTCGTCCAGGGATACCACTTCTACCCCCAGTTTTTCAGCGTTTTCCGGCCTGATGTAGGGATCATAGGCTATGACGTGCATTTTCAGACCGCGAGCGCGGTCAGCCACGATACTGCCAATCCGTCCGAGACCAATAATGGCAAGGGTCTTGTGGAATATTTCGCGGCCGGTAAATTTCTTCTTTTCCCATTTTCCGGCCTTCATGGAGGCGGTAGCCTGGGGGATATTGCGGGAGAGGGCCAGGAGCATGGCAATGGTGTGTTCGGCAGTAGTGACCACGTTACCGCCCGGGGTATTCATTACAACGATGCCCTTCTTGCTGGCTGCCGGTATATCCACATTATCCAGTCCGATTCCTGCCCGCCCAATCGCCTTCAGGTTTTTGGCGGCCTCAATGATATCCGGGGTTATTTTGGTGGCACTCCGGATGATGACGCCGTCACAGTCCTTTATCTCTTTCTTTAGTTCTTCCGGTTGGAGACCGGTTTTGAAGACAACTTCTAGTCCGGCTTGCTCCAGTATCTCCACGCCTTTCGGAGACAGATTATCGCTGATGAGTACTTTCATTACTAGCTCCTTGCGTCTGATCTTTTAAACCATATCCCGGTGCTGAAAAAAGTATTCTTCAGCCGCCTGAAGACCACGACCCAGTTCTAGCGGGTATCCGAGCTCTTTCAATGCTATTTCTACGGCCGAAAGTACAAGTATGAGTTCGAACCGGTCTGTGTAGCCCATGTGGGAGATACGGAAGATCTTTCCCTTGGCTTCACCCTGTCCTCCGGCGATGGTTATGCCGTACTTCTCGCGCAGTAACTTGACGATATTCTGCCCGTCAAGCCCGTGCGGCGCCCGGATCACGGTGACGGCCTCCGAAGGAACCTCTGTGAAGATTTCAAGGCCCATGGCCTTTACGGCTTTACGGGCAGCTTCAGCCAGCATGCGGTGATGGGTGAACAGCCTTTCCAGCCCGTTTTCCTTTATCCTGGTCAGGACTTCTCTCAGGCCTACGATCAGAGAGATGGCCGGAGTATAAGCGGTCTGGTCTTTTTGAAGGGCCTTTCTTTCTTTAAGGAAGTTGAAATAGTACTTTGGTAAGTCTGATTTTTCAATCCGCTGCCAGGCCTTAGGGCTGACGCTGGCGAAAGCCAGACCGGGGGGCAGGGAAAAGGCCTTCTGGGAGCCAGAGACGACGATGTCCAGGCCCCACTCATCGACCGGGATATCAAAGACGCCAAGAGCAGATATGGCGTCCACGACCACTATGGTATCCGCATACCTCCTGACTATTCCGCCTACTTCCCTGATGGGGTGTTTTACACCGGTAGAGGTCTCATGCGCCTGAATGAAGACGGCCCTGATGCTGCGGTCAGCCTCCAGCGCCGAACGGATAAGGGCCGGATCGACCGCCTCACCCCATTTGACGTCTATGTTTATGGCTGTTACGCCATAGGCCTCGCATATTTCAGTCCAGCGCTCGCCGAATTTACCGGCCCGGACGACCAGGGCCTTATCGCCTTTGCACAGGGTATTGGTTACCGCTCCTTCCATGGCCCCTGTACCGGAAGAGGCGAGGATGAGGACATCGTTCTTGGTCTGGTAGAGGTATTTAAGCCCTTCCTCCACCTCGCGCAGCACGCCGGCAAACTGCGGCGCCCGGTGGTGAATAATGGGCCGGGCCATGGCCAACAGCGTGCTCGGGGCTATAGCTACCGGTCCGGGAGCGAACAGATAGTTTTTTTGCATGAGTGGATAGCTCCTTCTGCTTTTGCGGAATTTGTTGCTCAGGTATGTAAGTACATATTTCTGTTTTTTTGATGTCTTTTTGCTGCTGGGTGCTCAATTTGTAAAATATTTTACAAAAAAGTAATATATGCTACTATCGATAATCGTTGTCAAGAGCAAACCGGGTCTGTGGAAGCAGCACATGGAGATTTTTTGTTGCCTTCCCCCCGGCAAGAAAACATTACACACCTATGCCCCATCTCGGTTTTTATTTTGATTGCCTCCTTAATCCCCTTTTCTTTGTGGCCAGGGATGATTTTGCCCACCTGGAAGCTGTAAAGAAGTTGGGTACAACCATAACCGGAGCCCTTGATCAGCTTCTGGCACAGGATATTCCCGGGGAAACAAGGGCCGGGTTGATGAAGGTAAAGGAACTTTTCGAAGGCTATGAGGAAGCGGCCTTGCCGGCTAGACAGGCAAGGCTGGGGGAGGCCATAAAAAAGATATCCGATCTGGCCGCCGATGCCTTATCGAGGAGATATCAGCAGAATAGAGCCCTGATGGAACAGGACATCCAGTTTTTGAAAGGTGTGGGGAAAAGCCGCTCTCTCAGGCTGGCCCGTAAGGGCATCAGGAGCATAGAAGATGTGGTTCTGTTCATACCGCGGGCCTATGATGACCGGAGAACCATTACCCGGATAGCCGACCTCGGGGTGGGGCAAAGGGCAGTGATAGTGGGCGAGATTGTTCTATGTGGTTTTATCCGTTACCCGGTCAGCCGCAGGACGGTGTTCGAAATAGTGGTCCGTGATGGTACAGGCCATATCTCTGCCAAATGGTTTCACTTCTCACGTGCCTACATGGAGCGGACGTTCAAAAAGGGATTGAGGGTCATCCTTTCGGGGGAGGTCCATTCCTTCCGGGAGCAAAGGCAGTTTATTCATCCGGATATAGAGATTCTGGATGAGGAAAAGGACGAAAGCATCAACTTCGGCCGGGTGGTGCCCGTTTATTCGGAGACAGAGGGCATATCACAGCGGCAGATGCGCCATATCCTGAGTGGCGCAGTGGCCAGGTATGCGCATGCTACCGAGAGCTTCATACCGATTGACATATTGCGGCGAAGGAAGCTCACCTCCCTTCCCAGGGCCCTTTCCGCCCTCCACTTTCCAGGTGGTGACACGGACATAGGGGTACTTACCGAGGGCAACGACATTTATCACCATAGCCTGGTTTTTGACGAGTTTTTTTTCCTGGAGCTCGGCCTCGCCCTGCGCCGCAGACGAAGTGCAAGACAAACCGGTATCGCCTTTCAGATCCAGCCAGGGCTGTTTCGGGATTTCATAGCCAGACTCCCGTTTTCCTTGACGGGGGCCCAGAAGCGCGTCATAGCCGAGATCGAAAGCGATATGGGCAGGCCTCATCCCATGCACCGGCTGGTGCAGGGAGATGTCGGTAGCGGCAAGACCGTGGTGGCCTTTGCGGCCGCCATAACGGCCATGGGCAATGGTTTTCAGGCTGCCATTATGGCCCCTACAGAAATCCTGGCGGAACAGCATTATGCTAATTTCAGACGGATAGCCGGTGACCTGCCGGTGCCTACCTACCTCCTTACCGGTAGCCTTCCGGTTGCGGCCAGAAAAGAGATATATCATCAAGTAGCCCAGGACAATCCCTGCCTGGTTATTGGAACCCATGCCCTCATTCAGGAGGGCTTAAGATTTGGCCGGCTCGGACTGGCCATCGTCGACGAGCAGCACCGCTTCGGCGTCGTGCAGCGGGCGGCACTGAAAGACAAAGGGCCGAGTCCGGATATCCTGGTCATGACCGCGACGCCCATACCGCGCACCCTATCCATGACCCTTTACGGCGATCTTGATGTATCGTTGGTGGATGAACTTCCGGAGGGACGTAAGCCGGTCAGGACGAAGGTATATGCAGAAGGGTCGAGGGCGCGGGTCTATGAGCTGGTGCGGCATGAGCTGTCCAGGGGCGGCCAGGCCTATATTATCTATCCCCTGGTCGAAGAGTCGGAGACCCTGGACTTACTTGATGCCAAAAAGATGGCCGAGCGGTTGCAGAAGGAGGTCTTCCTGGAATACGTGGTGGGGATTGTGCACGGACGTCTCAAAGGCGCAGATAAAGAGGCCGTCATGAGGCGGTTCAAGGAGGGTGAGGTGCAGGTGCTTGTGGCTACCACCGTGGTGGAGGTCGGGGTTGACGTGCCAAACGCTACGGTTATGGTCGTTGAGCATGCCGAAAGATTTGGCCTTTCGCAGCTTCACCAGCTACGGGGCAGGGTGGGGCGAGGAGAAAAAGAGTCCCACTGTTTTCTTGTGGCCCGCATGGGTCGGGACTCTGATGCCCGGCAAAGGCTCAGGGTTATGGAAGAGACTTCAGATGGTTTTCAAATTGCGGAAGAGGATCTGAAGATCAGAGGCCCTGGGGACTTTCTGGGGACGCGCCAGTCCGGACTGCCTGAGTTGAGGACGGCCAATATCATCAGGGACGTAGCCATCCTGACGGCCGCCAGAAAAGAGGCCTTTCGGCTGATCGAAGAAGACCCGGAGCTCCGCTTCCCGACACACAGGGTACTCAGGGAGATCGTGGAGGATCGGTGGGCCAAGGGCCTGGCTCTGGCCGAGACGGGGTAGGCGCATATTTTTTTGACAACGGTCGGCGCAATAAGGTAAATTCAGAAACCTTTTTGAATAATCTGATTCTTCACAGGTTTCAGGGTTTATGTTTGGCTCGGATGATGCTGGCCGGGGCTTGAACAGCGGGACAAAATCATTGCAGGAAGGGTGTTATGTCTAAGCCTGTTTACGTAGGACTTATTGGTCTGGGAACGGTAGGGAGCGGCGTGGCAAAGATGCTCCTGGAGAAGGGAGACCTTCTGGCCAAAAGGGTTGGTGCCCCGATTGTTCTCAGGCGGATTGTAGATAAGTACCCGGAGCGGGTCAGGCTTAAGGTGCGCAAGGGCCTGCTGTCGACCAATATCGAGGATATCTTTAACGATGATGATATCTCCATAGTGGTTGAGCTCATAGGTGGCCATGAACCGGCACGCAGTTTCATACTGAAGACCATCGAGAGGGGTAAACACGTGGTTACCGCCAACAAGGCCCTCCTGGCGGCTCACGGGAAGGAGATATTCGCGGCTGCGGAGCAGAGAGGCGTGGATATTGGCTTTGAGGCCAGTGTTGGCGGCGGGATTCCCATCCTCCGGGCTATGCGGGAAGGGCTCGTGGGAGACAATATCCAGTCCATTACCGGGATCATGAACGGGACTTCCAATTATATCCTGAGCAAGATGACGGACGAAGGCAGTTCCTTTGGCGATGTCCTGAAGGAGGCCCAGGCCAAGGGTTACGCAGAGGCCGATCCAACCTATGATGTGGAAGGGATCGATGCGGCACACAAGCTGGCCATCATAAGCACGCTGGCCTACGGCAGCTTCGTGCGCCTGGAGGATATTTATACGGAGGGCATAACAAGCATTGAACCTCTGGATATTTCATTTGCCAAGGAGCTTGGCTATCGGATCAAGCTTCTGGCCATATCCCGCCTGAACGGCCAGTCGATCGAAGTTCGGGTTCATCCGACCATGATCCCGTGCGAGCATCTTCTGGCCAATGTAAACGGAGTCTATAATGCCTTCTATGTGCGTGGAGATGCGGTCGGGCAGGTCCTTCTTTACGGGTTGGGCGCTGGCATGATGCCGACCGGAAGTGCAGTGGTGAGTGACATTGTGGACGTGAGCCGGAACGTGCTCAAAGGCACGGTGCAGCGCGTCCCGGCCCTTTCCTGCAGGATCGGTGAGATGGCCTCATTGCCGATTAAGCCCATGTATGATCTGGTTTGTAGGTACTATATGCGTTTTCCGGCTGTGGATAGCCCCGGTGTTTTATCGAAGATTTCAGGTGTTCTGGGGCGAAACGGCATCAGCATAGAATCGGTTATCCAGAAAGGCCGTGATGTCCGGGGCTCGGTTCCAGTGGTGATGATGACCCATGAGGCGAGCGAGATTGACGTGCGGCGCGCCGTGGCAAAGATCGATCGCCTGGACGTGGTGACAGCGAAGAGCATGTTTATCCGGATCGAGAATATGTTTGCCGTGGAAGGCGGGGCATAATACTCATGAAAATGTTCAGGCGCCTGGGGAGACGGAAAGCATTCCAGGCGCCTTGAGGTTTCTGCTCATGAAATATATCGTCCTGATCGGTGATGGCATGGGGGATTACCCCCTGGAGGAGTTGGGTGGAAAGACCCCTCTCCAGGCTGCCCGTACTCCGGCTATGGATTTTCTGGCCGGTGAAGGTGATCTGGGCCTGGTAAGTACTGTGCCCTCGGGTTTTGAGCCGGGAAGCGATGTGGCCAATCTCTCCATACTGGGCTACGATCCGGCCCGTTACTATACCGGACGTGGTCCGCTGGAGGCCGGGAGTATGGGCATAAGATTGCTGTCTGACGATGTAGCTTTCCGGTGCAATCTGGTTACCCTGGACTTTCTGGCGGACGGCCGGGTGGTGATGGTGGACTACAGTGCCGGCCATATCTCTACGGAGGAGGCCCGTTCCATTGTCGCCGATCTCAGCCGCGAGGTCAGGGTGGATGGCTTTACGCTGTATCCGGGCGTGAGCTACAGGCACCTCCTGGTATGGGCAGAAGGCAAGGAAAAGTTACCCACGGTCCCGCCCCATGATCATACGGGAAAAGAGGTCACTTCTCACTGGGGCATCTACCAGAGCGACCCGGAACTTGCAAGATGGATGGCCTCTGTGCTGGATATCCTGCGGGAGCACCCGGTAAACCGGAGGCGCGTGGAGGAAGGGAAGAAACCGGCCAATGCGGTATGGCTGTGGGGACAGGGGCGGAGGCCCCGCATGCCTAAGTTTGCCGAAGTCTTCGGCATTGAGGGGGCGGTTATATCCGCGGTTGATCTACTTAAGGGCATCGGGGTTTATGCCGGGCTTGAACCTATTTCCGTTCCCGGCGCCACCGGTTATCTCGATACCAATTATCGGGGAAAAGCAGAGTACGCGCTTGCCGCTCTTAAAGAGAAGGACATGGTGGTGGTCCACGTCGAGGCCCCGGATGAGGCCTCGCACGGCGGGAACCTTGAAGAAAAGATAAGGGCCATTGAGAATTTCGACCGGGAAGTGGTGCAGGTGGTGCTGGATGGCATGGCCGGTTTCGGTGAGTACTGCATCTTGCTGGTCACGGATCACTATACCCCTATTTCGGTAAAGACACACATAGGCGAGCCAGTGCCTTTTGCCATCTTTTCATCGAAGAGGCGAGGTGAGAAGAGGCAGGCGGGATTCAATGAGGTTTCCGCCAGGGAAAGTGGCCTGTTTATCAAAGATGGTTTCAAGCTCATGGAAAGATTCATCCGGACGTGATGATAAATATGCAAATAAAGGCTTTTGGCCGTCTTGACAGATGCGGGTTTATGGTGTAGTTTACGTTTACTTGACGCGGGGTGGAGCAGTCCGGTAGCTCGTCGGGCTCATAACCCGAAGGTCGTAGGTTCAAATCCTACCCCCGCTACCAAATACAATCAGGGGGTTGCGAGACATCGTAGCCCCTTTTTTTTGTGCCCAAAACCGCTTTGGTGTCCATATAGGGGCTAAGATTTTCATTTTCTTCAAAGTGACTCAAAAAGGCACTTCCATCCCGGCGGGTCAGATTCGGGATGAACTTGATATACTTCTTAAAAAGCATTTCCGTTGAGGCATGGCCAAGCGTGCTTGCTACCCAGTTCGGGTTTTCCCCTAAGCCTAGCATAAGCGAAGCAAACGTATGCCGGGTCTGATACATAGTTCTTTTCCTTAGCCCGGCTTTTTTCAGCGTTGGATACCAGTATCTGTTTCGTAAGTTGTTGACGTCCAGAACTCTCCCATCTTGTCCCAAAAAGACATATGGTCCCTAAGGTAGGTTGCCTCCTGCTGCTTCTTTAGGGTCTCATAGACAGGCGGCAGCATGTCGATATCCCGGTAGCTGGAATGGGTCCTTGGTGGTTCTTCCTGCCCCTGAACGCGGCCTTCACGAACTGAGATCTTGCGGACCTGAAAGTCTACATTTACCCATTTAAAGGCAATCAGTTCATTTGGTCTCATACCCGTCAAAAAAGGCCGTCAGAAAAATAGGAAAAGTAGTGTTCGTCAACAGGCCTTAAGACCTGGCCTCTGGCGTTGCGGGAGCGCTTGCGTTCACGACCGGAATCTCAGTTGCTCTTATCGGCGTAATGGTTGCAGTGGCCGCCTGTGGTAACGTTTGGGATGTTACTCGGAGCCGGTTATTGGCAGAACGCTTTAGGCGCCATGCTGCTATTACTCACTAACGTTATCTGTCTTAATCTGGCCGGGATCATAACCTTTCTGGTTCAAGGGATCCAGCCCCTAACGTGGTGGGAGACCGCCAGGGCAAAAAAATCGCCACGCGTTGCTATTTCGCTATGGGTTTTACTTTTGTCAGCACTTATGACCATTATTATTCTGCTATATAGGAGATGAAAAAAACCATCTGTTAGAGCCATGTCGCAATCTTCATCCGTAATCTTATGTTGCCAGTCGGGCAAGGAAGGACATATGGTGTTCACTTTTTGAAAAAGACAATGATAATGTCCAATGCTATCAATATTAGTATTGCAAGTTCCAGAAGCTCTATGCGTTTATTTGAGATTTCACTATAAACTCTATCATACGTATTGGTTGCTATATCCAGTTTTTTCTTTATGCTATCTTCCCATTCTTTCACCCGGAATAACCGCAGTGCAGCCATATAGATCTTTGCATAATAAACGTCTTCGGTCACTTTTAGGGAAGTATCGATTTTCTCTGTAATGTCAGTCAGTTCTGCAATGGTCCTCATAACCTTTGCCGCAAGCTTTTCGTATTTCCGGATCTTCCAAATGGAGAGGGCACCTTTAGCCGAAATACGCTCGTATATGTAATCCAATTCCCTATCCACCACATGGTCATAGTATCTGAGCTCAAGCAGCTGGGCGTTGGCAAACTCAAGGATATCTGCGATTTCCATGCTTCCTGATGGTTCAATAATAAGGGCATTGTCGTAGTTTAACACTACTCCATCGTTTTCATAGTATGAAAATCTCAAGGACATGAGCTCATTCTTAACGCGGTTCGATAGTGGCCTTTCCTCATAAAGCATCAGCCTGGAGATATCGTAAGTATTGAAGAATCTATCCGCGCTAATCTCTGGAAGAAGTGATTCTATGTAATATACGGTATAATCTTCTTCGAAACGACTGATATTAAAACCTAACAAAGCATCCTCTAGGAGTGAAATTACGTTCTTGAGCTGTTTTCTACACTCTCTTTCTATATCTTCGTTCTCTGCCAAGGAGAAAACTAAGGCTTCAAAAGAGGGAAGGGCAATGTTTCGTACAGGAAATTCAAGGGTTATACTTACCACCCCATAATCATATGCTTTGCTGTAAACATTGATATTAAAATTTTTGCTGTTGATTTCCTTCTCAATACCCCGTAACTGAAATACAAGAGGCGGATTTGCAAACTCAAATGCCTTGCTGAAAGGTCTTCTTTCTATACTGATTCTTTTAGCCTCTGTTTTAAGTCTTTCTTCCACCCTGAGAAGGTCAATTTCATTAGCTACATCATAAAGCCTATAGACAAGTATCTTGCCTGACTTGATGGTGTAGTTGGCGGCATTAGTCGTGCCCATTTTCTCATCCTCAAAGTATAATTCTGTGTCCGGGGCGTACGTCAATCGATAAAACGTCCGATGATCTGGTTGATTCTGGCAAGGTATCGGTAGTTAAGCCATTGTTGTCTCTATCAATTCATGATTAATCAGCCACGGCGCAAGCTGTACACGGCTTTCGATGGTCATGTGCGCTCCCCAAAAAGTGCATCATCATCTCTCGGATAATCTTGGTATTCCAAAAGAACTTCGAACAGTGCATTCTGACTAAACTTGTTGGTTGCTTTCAGTATCTCAATGGCCGCCATATCAGCGGCACCCCAGTCGTCTATTCTTACGTTCTTTATAAGACTGTTAATGCGCGGATCACCTTTGAACTTTGTTTCTTGTGTAGCGTCATGCACGGTGCTAATTGGGCGCCACTCAAGGGCTTGAGGATTTTCTCTGCACATGTTTAGTAACATAGCATAGATATTTTCATCCCGGTAGTTGAATCGGAATTCGCATTCTTTTAGAGGTAAATAAAAGGTGGACTGGGGAATACCATGGAACTTTAAGAGTCTTCTCTTGGCGAAAGACCAAAAGGACTCGATTCCATTAATATGGTTTTTCCCACGTGCAAACTCATTAGTGCAATGCGAACCGCTATGAACTTAATAACTTTCCTGGCCTCCACTACTCTTCGCCGTCTGTTTCCCCCGGTAATTTCATTCGTACTGAGCTCCAGGCGGTAGGCCACAACGTCTATTAAGTTCTCAAACAAAGTCTCAGAACCGCTTGCTGGATGGAACTGCTGTCTTTACCCGTCCCTCTCCCCTTCAAAAGCTGTTCGACAAATTCACTGCCGCCCAAAACTCAGATATGGGAAGTCGATCCGATCGAGTGCTGCCAGCAGGAAGTACTTACCTATGATAGTTGACCGTAAGAAGGCGGCCATACTGAAGGCTTTCCAAAGAGCACCATATGGGGAGCATGACTACCTCAGGGAGTACAAGTCACAGGTAGGTATCTATGTAGCCTGGGAGTTTTATACCCTGGCATTGTTGTCGGCAGACTTCAGTATCTCGGCAAATTGCCATATAGTCATTGTAACGAACTCAAGCGCCGATTTGAGTGGGAAAATGCTGCAGCTTAGGATGTAAGAGATTCAAATCCTCCTCCCGCTACCAAATAAAATCAAGGGCTTAGACGTAAATCTAAGCCCTTTTTTATTGTATGCGGGAATTTGTGGAAAATTTTTCTGAAATTACGTGCAACTTTTTCGGAAACTAACGTAACGCTATACTCATTTGCCTTTATCTTGGCCCTAACCCATTCGTGTAGTCTCCACACGCGTGGGGATGATTTGGCCGTGCCGCCTCTTTTTTCTTGATTTTCCAAGTTTAATTGTCATAACATGACAAGGCAGTAAGCTTATCGG
>CAYSYZ010000056.1:8454-12644 GCA_964435205.1 uncultured Desulfovibrionales bacterium | reverse complement strand
GACTCCCTGTCTCACGCTCCGTCCCAATACAGAACGGCCCATAACCATCAAAGAGGGGAGCAACAAGTTAACCAACCTCGATTGCCTGTGGGCGGATATTGAGAATCTCCTGAATGGAACCTGTCAGAAGGGTAAGATTCCGGCACTGTGGGATGGACATACCGCGGAAAGAATTATCGAACATCTGCTAGAAAGCTAGGAGGCTGGGAAGCTAATAAGCTCATAGCTCATGGCTCATAGCTGAAAGGATTTGAAATGGGGTTTGCATTTGAGGAGTTACAGGTTTATCAAAGGGCTTTGGATTTCGCTGTTTCTGTAATTGATATTGTAGAGGAGATGGACACTCCTCGGAAACATTACAGGCTGATTGAACAATTGGAGGTTTCATGCACATCCGTAGCGTTGAACATGCATAGCGAGCGCATTCCCCGCTGCTTGCAGCGGGGGTTAGCGAGCGAATACGATGCATTTTACCTTGCATACGGAGATTCCCCGCAGCTTGCTGCGGGGGAGCTTCAATATTTCATAAGGAAAAGGTCGTTTCTCCAAAAAAGAATTTAAGCAGTCTCATACATATCCCGAGGATTTCTGCATGAAACTGTCACTATGCTCCAAACATTCCTAAAAAAGAATTGACTGGATCAAGATTCATACAATACGGTGTATACTGAAGCGGAAGAAATAAACAAAATGCTTTCCGGCCTAATAAACTCCCTCAGCGCTTCATCAAAGCTTACAGCTATGAGCCATGAGCTATCAACTATCAGCTATCAACTATGAGCTTAAAAATACTCCACATTCTCGACCATAGCCTTCCTCTCCACAGCGGATACACTTTTCGTAGCCAGAGCATTTTTGAGGCGCAACGAAAGCGAGGCTGGCACCCGGTGATCGTTACATCACCTAAGCATGAAGAGAGCTGGAAAGGTTCATGGGCACAGGAGGAAGAAATAGGCGGGTTTCATTATTATCGGACGGGGGCGGTGTCTTGCAACGGCATACCCTTTGAAATGGAAATTAAGCTTATGGCCGCCCTTGGCCGGCGCATTCAGGAGGTGGCCGAACATGAGAAGCCTGATATCCTGCATGCCCATTCACCGGTACTCAACGCAATTCCTGCATTGCGGGTGGGACGCAAACTTGGGATACCGGTGGTCTATGAAATCCGTGCTTTTTGGGAAGACGCTGCGGTAGATCATGGTACATATAGTCAGGACTCCTGGAAATACAAACTGGTAAGATCTATCGAGACCTGGGCATGCCGTAAGACCGATCAGGTAGGCGTTCTTTGTAACGGCCTCAAAGATGACCTTATAAAAAGGGGTATCCCGGCTGAGAAACTCTCGGTCATATACAACGGTATCAACTCGAATGACTTTAAGTCCTGTGAACCTGATGCAGAATATCAAAAGGCGTGGAAACTTGAGGGGAAAAAGGTCATCGGCTTCATCGGTTCCTTTTATCGTTACGAAGGTCTCGATCTTCTCGTCCAAGCCTTCTCGCTTCTAGCCTCCAAGCATCCCAGCATTGTTCTATTGTTAGTTGGTGGAGGCGAGATGGAAAGCGAGCTACAAGCACAAATAAAGCGGCTGCAGCCTGAGGAAAAGGTTGTCATGCCGGGCCGCATCCCCCATGAGCGCATCCCCGGAGTATATGCACTGATTGATGTCCTGGCTTATCCCAGATATTCCATGCGTCTTACCGAGCTGGTGACTCCACTGAAACCGCTAGAGGCCATGGCCATGGGTAAGGCCCTGGTGGCCAGTGACGTAGGGGGGCACCGGGAATTTATCCGGCACAATGAGACAGGACTCCTTTTTCAGGCTGGCAATGTTTCAGCTTTGTCTGAATCGCTTGAACGTCTTCTTGTAGATCATATGCTACGAAAACGAATTCAAGAGCAGGAAGCTATCTGGGTACGCCAAGAGCATACGTGGGAAAAGACCACTGAAGTTTATCAACAAATTTATGCTAAAGTTCTACCTTTCACCTTTCAGCTTTGAGCTTTCAGCTTTGTTGCGCCAACACCACACCTGGGAGAATACCACTTCTGTTTACGACCGGGTTTATGCCAGGGCTACCGGGAACGCTGGAGTTTTAACTGCCAAGGGCAGAGTGAGAAGTGAGAGGTGAGAAGGGAAAAGAGTAAGAGAAAAAATCGTCTTACGTTTCACATCTTCCTTCTATTTTCTCACTCGTATTAGACCATGACCAATCATCTTTTTTGGACAAATGACTTAGTTAGCCGGGAAGAAAGGGAAGAGCGTCTTAAGCAAAAAGGCGTGACCATCTGGCTCACTGGGCTTTCCGCCTCAGGTAAATCAACTGTTGCCCGGACGCTGGAGAGAAAGCTGTTTGACCTTGGTTACCTAACCTTTGTCCTGGATGGCGATAACATCCGTCAGGGCCTAAGTAGCAACCTTGGTTTTTCGCCGGAGGATAGATCAGAGAACATCCGCCGTATCGCTGAGCTGGCCAACCTCTTCAGCATGGCGGGAATGATAAATATCGCAGCCTTCATCTCCCCTTATCAGCGAGAGCGAAATCTGGCCCGTAATCTGGCCAAAAACGGCAACTTTGTGGAAGTCTATGTTAACTGCCCCGTTGAGGTATGTATGCAAAGGGATCCCAAAGGTCTGTATCAAAGAGCCCTCAACGGCGAAATTAAAAACTTTACAGGCGTTGATGCTCCCTATGAAGCGCCACAGGAGCCTGACGTGACAATCAAGACCGATGTTGAATCAATTGAAGAGTGTGTAAATAGGATTATCACGTACTTAGGGGAGAAACAACTTATTATGGAGACTACAGATTAAACGAAATCTACAATCCGCAAAGCGCGTACTTTATCTTGAGAATGGCCAGGGCTATGGTGGAGCCGTTATCTGCCTGGAGCTCTTGCTGCAGGCCCTGAACCACAACCGCTATGAACCTTTTGTGTCAACTTCCTACGTGGATACCAATTATCAAAATCTACGAAACAGTGCTCCTTTCACTTACGTGCCCCGTCGTTTCTTCAATAAGAATACGTTGATAGACCGCTGGAATAGTAAGAAAAATGTTGCCCGGCTCCTTTCTATGGCTGATTATATGGTTAACGTACTGCCTTATGTATTCCGCCTGATCGCTCTGTATCGCCGACTGCGTATCGACCTGGTGCATCTCAATAATGAACCGGTCTGCAATATGGGTGGGTTAATAGCTGCCAAAATGCTTCGGTTGCCCGTCGTTTGCCACGTAAGGGGGTCGGTACTTTCATGGGATACACCAACGGCGAGATGGCTCTATTCTAAAGTTGACCAATTTGTGACTGTGGCTGATTGGGTTAAGGCGGAAGTCTTGGCTATGGGTGTAGGAGTTGAAAAGGTGAAGACCGTATGGGATGGGCGTGATTTAAAACCATTTGTAGTCACTGAGGATCGTGACAAGATTCGTTCAGAATTGGACCTGGCTCCGCATGAAGTGGCTGTGGGCATGTTTAGCCGTTTAAACCCCTGGAAAGGTCATGAAGTCTTCATCGAGGCTATGTCCAAGGTTTTTCAACAGCGTGCGAACTGCCGTGCATTCATTGTTGGCGGAGCTACTGCCAGCCTGAAACGGTACGAACAAGAGTTGAAGGAGGGCGTTGCCCGAAGGGGCCTGACGGATCATATCATATTCACTGGCCAACGAAATGATATACCAAGGCTCATGAAGGCCATGGATATCCTGGTGCATGCCAGTTTGAAGCCGGACCCTTATCCGGGAGTGGTGCTGGAGGCCATGTTGATGGGCCGGCCTATCATTGCCAGCAATCAGGGAGGACCGGCAGAGGCTCTGGATGACGGCCAGACCGGATTTTTGTGCCCTCCCGGCGATGTGGAGGCTTTGGCGGATAAGATCCTGGAACTAATAGATAAGCCTGTATGGCGGGAAGAGATCGGCAAAACAGCCAAAAAAGTTGCCTGGGAACGTTATGCTATTGAAAATCATGCCCGTCACATGGAGAGCGTGTATGACCAGTTACTATCAACCAGGTAGGTATAAGAACGTGTCCTAAAAGTTGACCGTTTTCCGTTCACCGATAGAAAAAGGGCAAGATGAGAAATGGGCGGACAACGGATAACAGTGAACGGCTGCAACGCATTTGAATCTAACTAGTCTCCATCCGAAAACCTCCCCTCCCCTGGCGGGAGGGGATTGAGGGGAGG
>CAYSYZ010000056.1:0-8444 GCA_964435205.1 uncultured Desulfovibrionales bacterium | reverse complement strand
CCCCCATCCGTACCCTCCCCCGTCAAGGGGGAGGGAATATAGGGTTTCCGGATGGAGACTAACTAAACGGAGGCATAATGTCTGGCGAATTTGCAAGCAGCAATATCTACATCTCAACCAACAAGGTAACCCTTTTCCAGAGATTCAAGGAGTTACTGAGTTACAGGACACTCCTCTGGACACTGGCCTGGAGGGATATAAGGGTGAGATACAAGCAGTCTCTTCTGGGTATCGCCTGGGCCATGTTTATACCCCTGACCATGATGCTGGTATTTTCTTTTATATTCACCATGGTTGTACCTTTAAAAACTGATATTCCCTATCCCATCTTTGCCTACTGTGGACTTCTGCCCTGGCAGTTCTTTTCCGCCAGTACCACAGGAGCAGCAAACAGCCTTTTGGCGAACCGAAGTTTAGTTACCAAGATATACTTCCCGGCCGAGGTATTCCCCATATCATGCATGCTGGCCTCTTTTGTGGATTTTCTTGTGGGAAGTGTCGTTCTGGTGGGGCTAATAATATTTTATGCCCTGACTGGTTATTCAATTACCCTAAGCTGGACCGCCTTCCTGGTAGTTCTCATTCTTATGGTCCAGATAGTGTTTACCTGCGGCGTGAGCTTCTTCCTGGCTATGGGTAACCTTTTCTTTAGGGATGTCCGTTATGTTTATAATGTAGTCGTCATGCTATGGATGTTTGCCTCATCGGTCATATATCCCATGAAGACATCAAACCCAAAGACCCAATTTATTCTAAACCTTAATCCCATGACTCCCATTTTAGATGCCTACAGGGACGTCCTCCTTCGAGGCAAACTCCCTGACTGGGGCACTCTTGGATACTCGGCTATTGTAGCAACAATACTATTTCTAGTAGGCTGGACAGTCTTCTACAAGATGCAGTATAAATTTGCTGAAAAAGTCTGAAAAAAATTAGTGAAAGGGGAAACGTGAAAAATTAAGGTCCCTGAAATAACATTTCACTTTTAACTTTTCGCTGAGGTACTGATGAAACCAACTATAATCTTTGATCATGTCTCCAAAAAATTCAGCCGAACTTATGTTTCCGATTCACTCCGGGATGCATTAGCTACGCCTTTCAAAAAGCTTCTTGGTAGGAACGGCGAGCCTCATAAAGAGAATAAAGAGTTCTGGGCCTTGAAAGATGTCAGCTTTGAAGTAAGACCAGGTGAGGCGCTTGGCATTATAGGCCCTAATGGTAGCGGCAAGAGCACCACTCTGAAACTACTTTCAAGGATACTGAGACCTGATGGCGGAAGGATTATAGTGAAAGGCCGTGTGGGAGCATTGATAGAACTCGGTGCCGGTTTTCATCTGGACCTTACGGGAAGAGAGAATATATTCTTGAATGCCTCTATACTCGGGATGAGTAGAGAAGAGATAGCAAAAAAATATGATGAGATAGTTGACTTTGCAGAACTTCATGAGTTCATGGATACGCCAGTGAAGTGGTATTCTTCCGGCATGTATGCGAGATTGGGATTCTCTGTGGCAGCTAATATGGTCCCTGAAATTTTACTCGTTGATGAGGTATTAAGTGTCGGTGATGTTGGTTTTCAAAGAAAGTGCTTCGATAAAATGAGATATTTCAAAGATCAGGGGATAGCAATTGTTTTTGTATCTCATAATCTTAAAGCCGTTGCATCTTTGTGCGATAGGGTAATCATGTTCCACAGGGGTACAAAGGCCTACGAAGGAAATTCCGATGATACGATTTCTTATTATTATCAGAGGATATACAAGGACAACAGCGCGGATGATGAACAGATCCAGTTGATCGACGTGGCTGTTTCTGATGAGACCGGCAGGCCTTGCAGAGCGTTCTCGTGTGGACAAAGGGCAAAGGTAGATGTCGTTTTCAAATTTAACAAGAAGTTTTCAAATTTATACGTTACCGTAGGAGTTCTTGCAGCGGACAAATCGCTTGTTTTTTGGACAGATTCGATAAGCCTTACGGGGAATTCCCTTTCTGTGTCAGAAGGTCAGGTTTACAGCTTTCCTATTGAATTGACGTTAAATCTTAACCAGGGGCACTATGAGTTCATCACATCAGTATTTGATCGATCTAAAGGACAGACCATATTCAGAAAAAGCTTTTCTCCTTTCATCATTGAGCAACATTCGTCTTCAAGCAGGGGTACAGTTTATTTGGCGCCACGCCTGGTTTCCAAGACTGGATCATCCGTTTCTGATGAGCAGATCTGAGCAATACGCCAACTGGATTCCCTGAATGGATATCCATAACAATTTCAACTCATTGATATTATTTAAAGACGAAATTAGATACAGACCTTTTTCCGCCTTGCCGCCAGGAACTACGCCTTCTTTTCCCGTAAGGGGATTGACATTCTTTCCCGTACCCCTCATATCCATGATATGGCGTATAAGTAAAACCATTAAAAATATCTTCCTTAAGCGGGAACGGCAACGTTCGGGGAAGGCCGACTGGGTGATGGCTGAAATCCCAAGGACTAACCGCATCCTGATTTATAAACACTGCGTGGCTGAATTCAGGCAGATCATCAAAAGCAACTTCCCCTTGGCAAAATTTTATGGGGATGGTGAGAAGAGCTTGTATGACGCCATAAAGGAAGCAGAGGCCATCGTCGGCTGGCGTTTCCCGGAAGAACTACTCAGGAATGCAGTAAAACTGAGATGGATACAACTGATAAGTTCGGGCATAAGTGTTTCATCTTCAGGTTATGGCTTGCCTTCGTGCGTAAAGGATAATGTCATTATAACAGGCACCAAAGGTCTGCATTCAGATACGGTTGCTGATTATGTGCTGTGGGCAATTCTCACGATGTCGAGGAAGCTGAATTTGGTCATGAATGCGCAGATACGGAAGACTTGGGCACAACATATTGGCGATGATCCCAAAGGGAAGACCGTCGGCATACTGGGAGTGGGGAATATCGGGGCATCGGTTGCTCACAGGGTAAAAAACATTGGAATGAAAGCCATTGCTGTCAGGAAACATCATGACTCTGCGAAAGAAATCCAGGACATCGACAAGATTTACCATCCTGACATGCTGAACGAATTCCTCGGATTAATAGACTTCATGGTGGTCTGTTTGCCATTGACTGTTGAAACTGCAGGTATGATAGGAAGAAAAGAATTCGAAGCGATGAAGAAGGGGGCAATACTAATAAATGTTTCAAGAGGAGAGGTTGTCAGGGAGGATGACCTGGTCTGGGCGATAAAAAACAGGATAATCAGGGGTGCGGTGCTCGATGTTTTTGAGAAGGAGCCTTTGACTGAGGAGAGCGAGCTCTGGACGTTGAAGAATGTTGTCATTACACCCCACATCAGCGGGATTGCCAGTGACTATGCAGACAAGGTTGGGAAGCTTTTTTGCGAAAACTTAAAAAGATTTGTCAGTAATCAGGATCTGCTCAATGTACTGGATGTATCAAGGGGTTATTGATGAACGGCATATTTAAAGAATCCACCAGAAGCAGTATAAAGGTCTCCGTGGTGATCCCTGTTTACAACGGTGGAAGGTACATTTCCAATGCTATAGAGAGCATTCTCAACCAGACCTATACAAATGTCGAGGTTATTGTAGTTGATGACGGTTCAACTGATGACACATACGAAAAAATAAAACCTTATCTGCCGGAAATCAAATATATCCGTCAGGAAAATTCCGGCGTATGCAACGCCAGAAATGCCGGAATTATCAGTTCTACAGGAGATTTGATCTCTTTTCTCGACCATGATGACGAATGGCTTCCTAAAAAGACGGAAAAGCAGGTAAATTATCTCCTCTCAAGTCCTCAGTGTAAATTTGTTCACTGCTCCTTTAAATATATAAACAGTGCCGGAGAAATTATCAAGCCCTCAGGATACTGGGAAGAGCTGAAGATTAAGCGAGGGAATAACGTTAAAGAAATATTTATCCATTACTCTATATTGCCCTCAACTATGATGATCAGAAGAGAGGTATTTGACGAGGTAGGCTTTTGGGATCAGTCTCTGGCCCTTTGCGAAGGATATGATCTATGTCTGAGAATAGCCTTGAAGTATTCATTGGGATTTATCGACGAATCTCTTGTTTTGTACAGGCTGCACGACTCGAACTGTAGCGGTGACTCTCTCAGGTTCGACAGGAAGAGGATAGAGGTTCTTGAATCGTTTATTGAAAAGAATCCTTCCGTACACGGAGTTATCGGCAGGGATAGCATAAATGCACGCCTTTTTAATCTCTACACTGAGATGGCAAATAATTACCTCTGGCTTGGCAGGGATGAATGCGAAGCGAGGAGATATTTCTGGAAGGCATACAAGACTAATCCTTGGAATGTCGGTTTGCTTGGAAAGGTAATATGTTATTCGATTCCACGATCCCAGAGGAATTTGCTGGAGTGGTACAGAAAAAAGCTCATGTCGGTTATCGGCAAAATTTAATAAATACAGATAAATGGATAAACAACTGACACCACAATTAATCTGCAGGGTGGAAGATGCGCAGGAAGGTTTTAAGGGTTTTCTCGTCATTGATTCCATAATTGGGGGGCACTGCGCAGGGGGAGTAAGAATTACACCTGATGTGACCGAGGATGAGGTCAGGGATCTGGCGAGGTCAATGACAAAGAAGTTCGGTTTCCTGAATATTTACATGGGTGGCGCAAAGGCTGGGATCAGGCTGCCTGAAAATATCTCCCCGGCGGAACGGGAAAGGGCGCTTAAGGCCTTTGGGAGAGGTATCGGGTTTATCCTGAAAAGTGGCATTTATTATCCAGGCACTGACATGGGTTCCAGACAGGGGGACTTGGGACTTATATATAATGGTGCCGGGATGGGTTCCGGTGCCGGGAGGGATGATGAGGCGGATTCCGGCCATTATACAGGTCTTGCGGCTATCACTGTCGCACGAGAAATCGCCAGGTACGCAGGGATCGATTTAAGGAAATGCAAAGTCGTCATTGAAGGCTTTGGAAAGGTTGGCAGGGCAATCGCCCGTGAGATCGCTAAAGATAGCAATATAGTTTCCATATCAACTGTCAAGGGAGCGATTTATAACAGAAAAGGCCTGGACCTGGATCTTCTGGACAGCCTTTCAGGAAAGTACGGAGATGATCTGGTCTTGAAATATGAAGATGCAGAAAGGATTGATGTTTCTGAACTCCTGTCAAGTGATGCCGATTTGCTCTTTCTTTGCGGCAAGCCTCATATTGTCACCAGGAAAAATGCCGGAAACATCGTGGCGAAGATCGTTATTGGAGCCGGGAATCTCTGCTTTGAGGGTGGAGCCGAGGAGGTTCTTCTTGAAAGGGGTAAATATGTATTCCCTGATTTCATCACAAGCTGCGGAGGATCACTTGGGTTAAGGCTCCGTAGCATGAGCCTTTCATTGCAAAATATTGAGAGATTCATAACGACAGATTTCGCTGCAAGGATAAAAGAATTTATCAATCTGTCATGGAAGAGCGGGAAGAATCCGCTGCTTGTTGCCGATGATATTGTGAATGAAAATATCAGGAGGATAAATTCCGGTGGAAAAGGCGGGACGGTGGCCTCAATATTTTGGATGCTGACTGAAAGGAAGTATAAGACTCTTGCGTCAAAACTAATATTTAAGATCGCGCCGAAAAAATCCCATGAATCCCGTTTTGTTCAGAACTTCATTAGTCACTATGTCAGGGAACAGTTCATGAGTAACAAGCTCTGAATGTAACTTCCTGCCACATCATTTGTCTCAATTGAAATGACACGCGTAAAACTTCTCAACAGTGGGGCAGCTTCTGCCCATTACGAAGACAACCTGCTGTCTTTATCCCTGTTTGGCGAGATCTATGATCTTGCCGAAAACAATGCAGCCGCCAGACTCGCAAAGCTGTACAGAAAAGAAGGCATTCAAGGATTGGCAGGCCTTAACGGGAGGTATTTTATTGCCGTTGATGACAGGGGAAACGACAGATTCCACCTGGTTAATGACAGGTATGGTTTTAAGAGGTGCCATTATGCAAGGGTAAACGATGAATTCATCTGTTCGCCTGACTTTGCGTCGATCTGCAGCCGGGAAGGGATTAGTAAGCAACCGGATGTGCAGGCCCTCGCTGACTTCATATTTCTCGGATTTGTTCTGGATGAAAGGACCTTTCTTGAGGAGATCAGGCTTTTGCCGCCTGCCAGCATTCTTACGCTCAGTGAAAAAGGTATCAGCATCGACAGGTACTGGGATTATTCTTTTAATACGGGGAATGACCGGCAGGCAAACGAAGTTGAATATCTTGATAAATTCTGGGAAATAATCCAGAGGGCCGTTGAGAAAAGACTTGCCGGTAGATCTGATGTCATTCTTCCTGTAAGCGGAGGGCTGGATTCGAGAACCATGGCCGGATGCCTCGTCAAATCCCACTACCCCGGCCGGATAAGTGCCGTCTCATATGGACACAGGGAATGCTATGACGTAGTATACGGGAGAAGAATTGCTAAAAGGCTTGGTTTAAATCATACTTTTTTTCCTATCGGTTCAGACTACCTGAAAAGGTATGCAGAGAAATTTGTAAAGATTACCGACGGGACCATAAGCTGTCTTAATGCCCATACAATGATCTTCCATGAGGCCTTTGAGGGGAGGGATTCTCTCTCAATACTGACAGGCTTTCTGGGTGATGTTCTCACAGGAACCAATTTTGACAAAAGCTGGGAATCCTTGAGTGAAGAAGACCTGATCTGGAAAACATTTGAAGTCCCCGCTGGCCACCTGGCCGGTCTTGCGACATTGGCCAGAAAAGAGTTTTATGAGCGCATGCTTGACGGCACGGTCAATGGAATAAGAAAACATTTCGATAGTGCACCGGGTGCCGATCCCTTTTATAAGATGCACCATCTTACCCTTTCCCAACGGCAGCGTCGTTACGTGGCGTTTAACCTGTACGGCTACGAATCCCTCGCAACGGTTTTATCTCCCTTCACTGACAACGATTTCATCGAGTTTGTCCTTGGTTTGCCGAAGGAGATGCTGAACGGGCAAGGGCTCTATAAAAAAATGATCGTTAAATTTCTGCCCGAAGTGGCCTCCGTTGAATATAACAAGACGAGATTGCCACTGAATGCATCGGATTTGCGTAAAGGGCTCCACTGGAGATGGGAGCGACTCGTCAGGAATCCACTCGTGAGAGCAACAATAGGAAGAAAATATGCAAGAATGAATGACAATTATCTAAATACTGATCAAGCGATAAGGACTAGATCAAGGGACTTTGTTATTAAGCATATAAAAAACAATCCTTTTCTTGCTGAATATTTCAACATGGACAGGGTTCACCAGATGCTTGATGACCATATGAATGGAAAGAGCAATGAATATGGCAAGATCACAGCCCTTCTCACCCTTGCTCTATGGAGTAAAATGTTCGTCGAGAATGAAAAACCGACTTTCAAGTGAAAAGTGAAAAGTAAAAGGTTACAAGTTGGGTAAAAAAGGAAAAGGCAGAAGAAACACGACCACATAGAAAACTGCATGTCTGGAAGAAATCTCTGCTATTTGCAAAAGAGATTTACGCTGTAACGTCGAAGTACCCATCGTCGGAGACTTATGGATTAGTAAGCCAGATGAGGAGGGCCGTCATTTCTGTTCCTAGTAATTTGGCAGAGGGTGCTGCTCGAAAGAGCAAAAAGGAATTTCTCCAATTTATAAACATTGCCCAGGGTTCGCTTAGCGAATTAGACACCCAGATAGAGCTATCGATTATGCTGAATTATATATCGCAGCAAGAACACGACGAAGTAATGGAACAACTAAAAACAATCTCCAAGATGCTGTTCGGGCTATCAAAGTCCCTAAAGTGAAAAGTGAAAGGTAAAGAGTAAAAGGTTTGAGGCTTGTAAAGGGTGAAAAGTATGCTGCTTTTACTTTCCACGGATTCTAACCATTCACATTTCACATTTTACTTTTTACGGGATTTGCGATGAAGATCCTCATAACCGGCCAAACCAGCTTCCATAATCAGGTTTGCCATGCTCTTGTGTTTACTACGACGGAAATTCTGAAAGGAACATTTCCGAAGGCTTCGTTCACGGTTTTTTCCTGGGATCCTGGATATGATGAACAGCATTTTTACAATGACTCGATTGAATGCAGTTTTGATCAACATCGCTTCCAGGTGGGTGAGTTTTCCCGAAGAAACCGTTTCTGGTTTTTTTTGAATTATTATCTCGGCGTCAGCACCGATAGGATTCTATGGGTAAAGCCTTCATTCTATGAAGCCATAAAGAGTTGCGACCTCCTGGTGGTCAGTGGGGGTGACGTACTTGCAGATTACGGGGATGCATCCATCAAACACTGCTTCTTCCCTATTGCTGTGGCCATCGCCCTGAAAAAGCCGGTATATGTTTTCGCTCAATCCATATCACAATACAAAGACCGGGAGACGCTTAAATTTGCCAGGTTTTATCTGAACAGATGCTCAT
>CAYSYZ010000055.1:0-12854 GCA_964435205.1 uncultured Desulfovibrionales bacterium | reverse complement strand
ATTGAACGTCACGAAAAGAAAGTTTAAACCTCCAGATTTGAAATCCTTGAGTCTCTCTATAGAAACCGCCCTCTATGGCTTTCTTAATGGTGTTCTGATAAATTTAGAAGTCCATCCTTGATAAATAGATTGTCTTCAAGCATACCTGAATAACTTGCTAATAAAACTTGAAAAAAAAGATATTGACGCTTGTTGGCACGCAGGTTATTGTAACAAGCTAATTTAATAAGCAAACTGGGCAAGACCGCATTGAGGGCTTCCTGTATTTTGCCAAGTCAAGGAGAATAAAATATGATGTTTAGTTCGGTATTCGGATGGGTATGCAATGATTTAGCCATCGATTTGGGTACTGCAAATACACTGGTGTACGTCAAGGGAAGGGGAATTGTGCTAAGAGAGCCCTCGGTCGTGGCAGTGAGAAGGGACATTAGAGGTTCTAATAAAGTCTTGGCAGTTGGAAAAGAGGCCAAAATGATGCTTGGAAAGACCCCTGGCAATATAATTGCGATTCGTCCCATGAGGGACGGAGTGATTGCTGACTTCGAAGTAGCTGAGGCCATGCTGCGTTATTTCATTACCAGGGTCCATAACAGGCGTACCCTGGTACGCCCACGCATAGTTATTAGCGTACCTTCAGGTATAACCCAGGTGGAAAAGAGAGCAGTCAAGGAGTCGGCGGAATCTGCAGGCGCGAGAGAGGTTTATCTGGTTGAGGAGCCGATGGCCGCAGCCATTGGTGCGGGTCTGCCGATAACCGAGCCGACGGCTAATATGATTGTAGATATCGGAGGCGGTACGACCGAAGTAGCGGTTATTTCCCTGTCGGGAGTAGTCTACTCTAAATCGGTCAGAGTAGCCGGAGATAAGATGGATGAGGCCATCTTGCAGTATATTAAGAGGAAATATAATTTACTAATCGGTGAACACTCTGCTGAGATGATAAAAAACACCATTGGCAACGTAATGCCTGAAAAGCCGTATGATACTATGGACATAAAAGGTCGGGATTTGGTTTCGGGAGTTCCTAAAACAATCAGTATGAACGCTGACGAAGTACGCATGGCTATAACGGAACAGGTAGATGCTATTGTCGAGACCGTCAAAATGGCTTTAGAGCAGACTCCTCCGGAACTTGCGGCAGATATTGTGGACAAAGGCATAGTTCTTACCGGTGGAGGCGCTCTTCTGCGCAATTTAGACAAGTTGTTGCGCGAAGAAACAGGCCTGCCTATTCTTATTGCTGATGACCCCCTTTCATCCGTCGTAATGGGATCTGGGAAAATTCTGGACAATATTGGTATCCTCAAAGAGATTGGAATACAGTAACGGATGCTCTGATGGGAAAAAAAGAAGGGACTTTCAGGCGGTTAAGGTTCTTCATTTTCACCGGCTTTTTAGCTCTCATCTTATTTGTACTTCTTGTTTCCAACATAGGAAAAAATAGGGATTTTGGACCTCTGCAAAAGATAATTACGGAGGTGATTGCTCCATTGCAGAAAGGGGTCAGCTTTATCCAACGCGGGGTGGCCGGGATTTGGCGTGGTTATATTTGCTTAGTCGAAGTACAAAGTGAAAATCAGGCGTTGAAGAGGGAAATCGAACGACTCCGAGCAAAAAATAACGAATATCGTGAGGCAGCGGTCGCCAATATCCGGCTCAGAAAGCTGTTAAGCTTTAAGGAAACAGTACCTTTGCCCCTTTTGCCAGCAGAGGTCATAGGTTATGACCCGAGTGCTTGGTTTAAGACGATAGTGATTAACCGCGGATCTAATGATGGCCTACAGAGGGGTATGGCTGTTGTTTCTGCGGATGGCATTGTTGGCCAAACCATAAGTGTGTCCATGCATTATGCAAAGGTTTTGCTGATCACAGACAGAAACAGTGCAGTAGACGTTATGGCGCAAACAAGCAGGGCCAGAGGAGTACTCAAGGGGGAATCTGGTGGGCCTTGTTACCTGGATTACGTCGGGATGCATGAGGACGTAAAACCCGGGGACGTAATTATTTCCTCCGGACTGGGCGGCATATTCCCTAAGGGCCTGGCTATCGGTAGGGTTACTACAGTAAAACGTTCTCGTCAGGGCCTGTTTCAGAATATCGAAGTGGCACCCTGTATTGATGTTTCTAACCTGGAGGAAGTACTGGTGGTTTTAGAAAAAAGTTCTTTGATGGAATAAAGTTAAATAAGCATGTTTTTTCTATTCTTACTTGGCTGCCTACTGTTGGTCTTTGAAACCAGCGTTTTTTGCCATTTACCTCTATGGCAACTTAAAATTGATCTGTTGAGCCTTTTGATTATATACATTTCGCTGTACCTGAATGGGCTCCAGAGCATTTTAGTGATTTTTTCCTTAGGCCTGTTGGTGGATACGTTTGCGGGCAGCGCTTTTGGCATGCATGTATTGATTTACGTTGCACTTTTTGGATTGGTGAAGCTTATTTTGCGTAACCTGGTCATAAAGACCAGCTATCATCAAGTGGCCCTGATTTTCACCATAATTGTTTTTGCTAACTTGGGCTTGCTTGCTCTCAACGTTGTGTTAATGGACGGGGTAATTTTGTGGTACCATATCCCTATTGTATTGCTTCAGAGTCTCCTTACGGCTGTGCTAAGTCCAATCCTTTTTACCTTTTACGATTACTTTAGCCGGGTGTTTGGTTTGCGGGAAGTACAGGAAGTTTCGCGCTGATTTACGTTGTAACCGAAGCTTGTTACTTTAGGAACTTAGGCTTATGTCCAGCAAGAAGCCTGTCGTGAGACGAAAAAAGTCAAGGCGGGATTTGCACATCAGGACGTTTGATCCGGTAGAGATCGAGCAATACCACAAGAGGTTTGACCGGATAACTGTCTTTGTCATAGTTGTTTTTGCCGTTTTTTTCGCTCGCCTATGGTACCTCCAGATCATAAAAGGTGATGAATATGTTAAACGGTCAAATAAAAACTGCGTCCGTATTCAATATATTCCAGCTCCACGAGGAGATATTTTTGATCGGCAAGGGCGGGTCCTGGTACAAAGTCGCCCATGTTTTGGCATATCTCTCATTCGGGAAGATGTAAAGGACATCAATAAATTACTTAACCGTTTAAGCCGTGTGCTGAATGAAAAACCAGCTTTACTTTGGGAAAAGATAGTAGCTGCCAAGAATATGCCCCGTTACATGCCAATACGTTTACGTGGAGATGTGGATTTAGATACTGTAGCCTTGATAGAAACGTTCAAGTTTGAGATGCCAGGTGTGGCTATAGAGGTTGAACCGAAGAGGGATTATGTTTATGGGAAGATGGCTTCACATTTGTTTGGTTATCTGGGGGAGATAAACGAGAAAGAATTAGAAAGTGGCTTTTACGATAATGTAAGGATGGGTGAATTTGTTGGACGATGTGGTATAGAGAAGGTCTATCAAGCAGAATTGTCGGGTTTTGGTGGTGGGAGGCAAGTAGAAGTTGACGCTGCTGGCCGGGTCATAAGCGTTTATGGAGATATTTCCTCCGTTCGTGGGAGTAATATTTATCTTAGCCTTGATGCTGATCTCCAGACGGTGGCTGAGGAGGCTATGGCCGGACGTTCAGGGGCCGTAGTAGCTATGGATCCCAAAAATGGAAAGGTGCTGGTTTGGGCGAGTTGTCCCAACATTGATTTGGAGTCATTCATTCACGGTTTAAGCAGCGAGGAGTGGTTAAGCCTTGTAAATGACCCGTTACGCCCCCTGCCGGATAAGGCTATCCAAGGACAATATCCCCCTGGTTCTACCTATAAAATTGTGACAATGGCTGCTGCCCTTGAGGAAAAGGTTGTTGACCCCGGTACTGCGTTGTACTGCAATGGATATTATCGTTTTGGTAACAGGACGTATAGGTGCTGGGAAGAAAAGGGTCACGGTGGTGTGGATATGCACACGGCTATTGTACGGTCGTGTGATGCTTATTTCTACGAAATGGGACGAAGACTGGGTGTTAACCGGCTGGCGCGCTATGCCCGTGGTTTTGGTCTTGGGACGGTTACCAGCGTAGAATTGGAACACGAAAAAACAGGGTTGGTACCCACAACCGATTGGAAGTTAAGGCGGTACAAGGTGCCATGGCAGGACGGGGAAACACTTTCCGTTGCTATTGGCCAGGGATTTAACCTGGTAACCCCCCTCCAGATGTTGCGTTTGATATCCGCTGTGGCTAACGGAGGCATACTTTATCGTCCTCAGTTTGTGGAAAAAATTATTAGCCATGACGGCAAGATATTGAAGCAATTCAAGCCCCAAATAGACGGTAGAGCTCCTGTTTCCGAAACGACCCTTGAAATGCTTCGAGAGGGTCTGGCCGGGGTAGTAAATGAAGGTCATGGCACAGGAGGCGCCTGCCGACTCAGTACCGTTATGGTCGGAGGCAAAACGGGGACCGCACAGGTGGTCCGCCTGCCCCAATACCGTGAGAAGGACTTGAACGCCATTCCTTACAAGTATCGGGATCACGCCTGGTTTTTAGCTTTTGCGCCAGTAAACAATCCTGAAATCGCTATCACTGTCTTGGTCGAACATGGCGGACACGGCGGCTCAGCAGCCGCTCCGGTAGCCAGGGCGGTTTTAGAAAAATATTTTAGCAGGAAAGCCAGTCCAGAAGCCACTGTGGTCCATACAGGGGGTACCTGATGATGATAGACAGGAGGTTCGTAACAAACTTCGACTGGCCCTTGCTTGGAGTGGTAGCCCTTTTGTCCATCATAGGGGTTCTCAACCTTTATAGCGCTGGTTACTCTGCTGTCGATTCTAGGCAAAGCGCTGTCTACTTGAGGCAGCTTTACTGGTTAGCCTTATCCGGAATCATCACGCTAGTTGTTTTATCTTTTGATTATCGGAGGTTAGTCGATTGGGCTCCCTACATATATACAGGCTCAATAATTACACTGGTTGCAGTGCTGCTATTTGGGAAGACCGTTTCTGGCTCTCAAAGGTGGTTAGGTTTTGGTGTTTTGACTTTTCAACCATCAGAGGCGGCAAAGTTGGCGACGGTTATTATGCTGGCAAGCTATTTTTATAATAAAGATCTCAAAAAGGGCTATGGGCTTAAGGATCTCTTAATGCCGGCAGGCATTGTTTTGCTCCCCTTTATTTTGGTTGTTAAAGAACCGGATTTGGGAACGAGCCTCCTGCTGTTATTTGTACTGGCGTCGATGATACTGTTCGTCGGCATAAAGAGTGGCGCTTTTATGACCTTGCTTGGTTTTGTGTTAACTTCTCTTCCCTTTCTTTGGCATTCGTTAAAGGATTATCAGAAAAAGAGATTCTTGTCTTTTCTTTGGCCCGATAAAGATCCGCTGGGATCTGGTTATCACGCCCTTCAATCCAAGATTGCAGTTGGGTCAGGCAAGATCTTAGGGAAGGGTTATTTAGAAGGTTCGCAGAGTAAACTTAATTTTCTTCCTGAACAGCATACCGATTTTGCCTTTTCAGTCTTTGCGGAAGAGTGGGGTTTTATGGGATCAGTTTTGCTCATTGTTCTCTACTTTTCGCTGATTTTGCTGGGTCTCAACGTTGCTATCCGTTCGAAAGAGAAGTTTGGCACCTTTTTGGCTTTTGGTATAGTGGCTACAATTTTCTGGCAATTACTTGTAAATGTGGGCATGGTCCTTGGCCTGATGCCTGTAGTTGGTATTCCTCTTCCCTTGATCAGTTATGGTGGTTCTTCTACGATAACCACCCTGACGGGCATCGGCCTGCTCCTTAATATACGCATGCGTCGATTTATGTTGCAAAAGGGTTTATAAACCTGTCATGCTTTTACAACTGTCTAGATTCCGGCCTTCTGATTAGGCTCGCAAAATCATACGTCTTATCAGCACTTTTATATGCTGCGGCAAAAAATCAGAGAAGTTCTTTGGAAGACATTTATTTCTTTCAAAAAAATGTTGACACAGGAAATTAAATCATGTAAAAGCCTGCTGTGGGCTTCTGAACTGCCATTCACTGTCACACGTCGTGATTGTGAAGCCTTTATAAACTATAACTTGTCCAGGTGAGAGGTAGAAGGATGCTTGAGATAGACGTTTCTTTGCTGGTGCAGATGGCCAATTTCTTCGCCTTGTTGATTATCCTGAACATTATCCTCTATCGGCCCTTACGAAAAGTCATGGAACAGCGAAGAGGAAAGATTTCGGGCTTGGAGCGAGAGATAGAGGGGCTTATCAAGAATGCTAACCAAAAGCTCGAAGACTTCAAAGCCAAACTACGTGAGGCTAACGTGCGAGGAAACAAAGAAAGAGAAACTTTAAAAAGTGTAGGTCTTGCTGAAGAAAAGCAGATTACCTCTGAGGTTCGGAGTGAGTCCGAGGCACATAAGTCGCAGGTGTTGTCTCAGATTGAGCAGGCTGCCAGTAAGGCTAGAGAGGAATTAAAAGGGCAGGTGTCGGTATTTGCTTCTGAGATAACGGCAAAGATATTGGGGAGGGGCGTTTAATGGCTGATCGAAGCACGGGCAAGCGGTGCTTATGGGTGCTTGCTTTGCAAGCCTTAACAGTTATGTCAGTGTTAGTCTGCGGTACATTGGTTTTTGCCTCCGCGCCCGGCGGCGGCAGTGTTCACGGCTATAGCTCTGAGTTATGGTGGAATCTTGTCTGGCGTGTGCTCAATTTTAGCATTTTAGCAGTAGTCCTATATAAGGTTCTTAAAAACCCTATAAGCAAGCTTCTTTCTAGCCGCCAGGCTTCCATTAAGGAGAAGTTTGACGAACTCGACGTGCAAAAGGCCGAGGCGGAAAGGAAGTATGCTGAGTATGAGAAGAAACTTTCGACGATTGAACAGGAAGTAAAGAAGGTAGTCCAGGAATATATTGAGCAGGGCGAGGCTGAGAAAAAGCGGATCATTGAAGAAGCCCAAAAGACCGCTGAAGCGATCAAGAAGCAGGCTCAATTTGCGATAGAGCAGGAACTGAAAAGGGCAAAGCTGGCACTGAGCGCTGAGACAGCTGAACTTTCTGTTAAATTAGCTGAAGAGTTAATCAAGAAGAGTATCGAAGATGCCGATCACAAGCGACTGATTGACGAATATATTGCAAAGGTGGTGCATACGAATTGATCAGCAAGGTAGTTGCCAAAAGGTATGCCAAGGCACTTTTTAGTGTGGGCAAAGAGGAAAATAAGCTTGAGGCATATCAGCAGGAGCTAAATAGCTTTGCGCAGATTTTGCGGGAATCTCCTGAGCTGAGAGATGCCTTAACCAACCCGGTTTATCCCACCGATATGAAGGCCCGATTGATGACTGATCTGGCCGGAGCCTTCAAGCTCAGCCCTATCATGAGCAACTTTATGAAGTTGCTTGTGGAAAAAAGGCGTATACTGTATGTTAATGATATCGCTGAGATATTACAGAAGCTTACGGACGAACTTATGGGGGTGAAGAGGGCAGTGGTTACAGCTCCTATACCCCTGAGTGAGGACGCGAAGGAAAGAATTCAAACAGCGTTGGAGAAGGCTACCGGCAAAAAGATCGTTCTTAGTACAGAAGAAGATGCCTCCATTATAGGGGGGCTTGTGGTTAGAGCCGGTGACATGGTTTGGGATGGGAGTGTAAGAACTCAATTATTAGATATAAAAGAATCAATAAAAAGGGGTGAGGGGTTATAATGCAGATACGAGCTGAAGAAGTAAGTCAAATCATCAAGGGGCAAATAAAAGAGTATGAGAAGAAGATCGACCTCAAGGAGACAGGCGTTGTCTTATCTGTAGGTGACGGTATCGCTCGTGTTCATGGCGTGGAAAATTGCCAGGCTATGGAGCTTCTGGAATTTCCCGGGGGCATCATGGGCGTTGCTCTTAACCTTGAGGAAGATAACGTGGGTGTCGCGGTCATGGGAGACGTGGAACACATAAAGGAAGGCGACCCCGTTAAACGTACCGGTCGTATTGCCTCGGTACCGGTAGGCGACGCCGTAGTGGGGAGAGTGGTTGATGCGCTAGGGCAACCGCTCGATGGCAAAGGGCCAATTGAGTCTAAGGACATCCGCAGGATAGAGCTGAAAGCCCCTGGCGTTATTGAGAGGCAGCCGGTGAGGGAGCCTATGTACACGGGGCTTAAGGCTATTGATGCTATGACGCCGGTTGGTCGGGGTCAGCGGGAACTCATTATCGGCGACCGCCAGATCGGTAAGACGGCTCTTGGTGTGGATTCTATTATTAATCAAAAAGGGCAGGACGTTTTTTGTATCTATGTGGCCATTGGTCAGAAGAAGTCCACGGTGGCACTAGTGGCCGAGGCCTTGAGACGCCATGGGGCAATGGAGTATACGACAATTGTTGCTGCTTGTGCCAGTGACCCGGCGCCACTGCAATACGTTGCCGCCTATGCCGGTTGCACTATGGGTGAACATTTTCGTGATACCGGGCGGCATGCGCTGATTATCTATGATGACCTTTCCAAACAGGCAGCGGCCTATCGGCAGCTCTCGCTCCTCCTGAGACGTCCGCCTGGACGCGAAGCATATCCGGGCGATATCTTTTATAACCATTCCCGCCTGTTAGAAAGGGCGGCCAAGTTGAACGATCAGTTGGGTGGTGGATCGCTAACTGCACTACCTATTATCGAAACGCAGGCCGGGGACGTTTCTGCTTATATCCCGACCAATGTTATTTCGATTACGGATGGCCAGATCTATCTTGAACCGAGCCTGTTCTTTGCCGGTGTCAGACCAGCGATTAACGTTGGTCTGTCGGTCTCGCGGGTTGGTGGGGCAGCGCAGGTCAAGGCCATGAAGCAGGTAGCTGGTACATTGCGATTGGATCTGGCCCAGTATCGTGAGTTAGCAGCTTTTGCCCAGTTCGGTAGTGAACTTGACAAGTCTACGCAGGCCCAGATCAACCGGGGCGCCCGTCTGGTAGAAATCCTGAAGCAGCCGCAATATCAACCCCTGCCTATGGAGAAGGAGATTACCATCCTCTTCGCCGGGGCAAAAGGCTATCTGGACGAGTTTCCGGTAGATGCCCTGAGGGCATATGAGGACGGGCTTTACCCATTCATAGAGAGCAAGCATCCTGGTGTTTTTGCTGAATTGAAGGAGAAGAAAGCCATTGACGACAGTCTCGATGCAAAAATGAAAAAGGCCCTTGATGAGTATCGGGAAGCTTTTAAGGCCTCTAAGGGCTTATAATGCCGATGAGAGCTCTATATTGTTAACCTTATGACTTGAGAGTGGTTGACCTATGCCTACTTTAAAAGATGTTAAACGGAAAATTGGGGCGGTAAAGAAGACCCAGCAGATTACCAGGGCCATGAATATGGTGGCGGCGGCCAAGCTGCGCGGGGCCCAGATGAAAATGGAGAACTTTAGACCCTATGCCAGTAAATTCGCCGAGGTCATAGGCAGCCTTTCTGCGCACCTGACTGTTGAGGCCTCGCCTCTTTTGGAACAGCGTGAGGTCAGGAATGTGGAGATCCTCCTGATTACAGCTGACCGTGGGCTCTGCGGCAGTTTTAATGTGAATTTAATCAATGCTGCTGAGAAGCTTTTAAAGGCGAAGCAGGCGGATGGTCTGGGAACGTCGATGGTTTGCTTGGGCCGGAAGGGCCGGGATTACTTCCGACGCCGCCAGGCTAATATGAGGGCTGGGTATGTCGACGTCATGGGGCGGTTCGACATGTCGAACGCTATAACCGTTGCACGGGATTTAGCCGATAATTTTCTCAATCGTGGGTCTGACGAGGTTTATGCCGTTTCGGCACACTTTGTGAGCATGGCTGTCCAGCGGCCGATCGTTAAAAAGCTCTTTCCCATAAGTCCGGAAGAATTGGGAGACGAAGGAGCGGCCGGCCCTGCGCGGGAGTACATTTATGAGCCTTCGCCGGAGCAGCTTATTACCAACCTTTTGCCCACGCATGTGAATGTGCAGGTTTATCACGCCATGCTTGAGACGGCGGCCAGTGAACATGCTGCCCGTATGACGGCGATGGACAACGCCCAGCGTAACTGTAAGGATGTGATTCAAAGTTTAACGCTGATGTATAACAAGGCTCGACAGGCGGCCATTACCAAAGAGTTGATGGATATTGTAGGCGGCGCAGAGGCGTTGAAGAAATAAGATTAAGAATAGAGAACAATATTGAATTATGAGGAGGAATAGACACCGATGAGTGCAGAGCATGCAGGTGGCAACATAGGGAAGGTGGCTCAGGTCATCGGCCCAGTAGTGGACGTGGAATTTGAGCCAGGAGAGTTACCTGCCATTATGAATGCGATCAAGATCACCAACCCCGCTATTGATGACCGTGAGGACAATCTTATTGTTGAAGTGGCACTGCACCTTGGCGATAATATGGTCCGGTGTATTTCCATGGACATAACGGATGGCCTAGTGCGTGGGATGCCAGCGCGAGATACCGGAGCACCAATTATGGTTCCCGTTGGTCCTAAGGCCTTGGGGCGTATCATTAACGTGGTTGGATTGCCGGTAGATGGCTTGGGCCCGGTGGAATCGGAGCACATGAAACCCATTCACCGGCCGGCCCCTGCGTTTATTGAGCAGGATACGACGGTAAAGGTTTTGGAGACAGGGGTTAAGGTCATTGACCTACTGGTTCCGTTCCCCCGCGGTGGTAAGATGGGGATGTTTGGTGGTGCTGGCGTTGGTAAGACGGTTGTTATGTTGGAAATGGTTCACAATATTGCTATGCATCACGGAGGTATCTCTGTGTTCTGCGGGGTGGGCGAAAGGACGCGTGAAGGAAATGACCTCTATCTCGAGATGAAAGAGTCTGGCGTTTTACCAAAAGCAGCCTTGATTTACGGGCAGATGACGGAACCTCCGGGGGCTCGTGCCCGGGTAGCCCTGACCGGGTTGGCTGCTGCTGAGTACTTTCGGGATGAAGAAGGTCAGGACGTGTTGATCTTCATCGATAACATTTTCCGGTTCACACAGGCCGGGTCGGAAGTTTCGGCACTTCTTGGCCGTATCCCAAGTGCTGTGGGTTATCAACCGACTCTGGGTACCGACCTGGGTGAGTTGCAGGAACGTATTACATCGACCACCAAGGGATCTATTACCGCGGTTCAGTGTGTGTATGTGCCGGCGGACGACTTAACTGACCCGGCTCCGGCGACGACATTTGCCCATCTTGACGGTACGGTCGTTTTGTCCAGACCGATTGCTGAGCTCGGAATCTATCCGGCAGTGGATCCACTTGACTCAACATCTAGAATACTCGATCCGAATGTCCTTGGCCAAGAGCACTACTACGTGGCGCGGTCTGTGCAACAGATACTACAGAAATACAAGGACCTGCAGGATATCATAGCCATCCTGGGTATGGACGAACTTTCGGATGAGGATAAAATAACGGTAGGTAGGGCACGCCGGGTGCAGAGGTTCCTGTCGCAACCGTTCCACGTGGCGGAAACGTTTACCGGCATGGCGGGTAAATTCGTAAAAGTGGAGGACACGGTGCGAGGGTTCAAAGAGATCATCGAAGGGAAGCACGATGATCTTCCCGAACAGGCCTTCTACATGGTTGGTAGTATCGAAGAGGCGGCAGAGAAAGCTAAGAAAATGGCTGCCGCTTAATAATAAGCGGGTTTATCTGACAAAGAGTTACGGAGCGAGAGAAGATGGCTGATAAGTTGCTGCTTGAGGTAACTACACCTAGCCGAATGGTTGTAAGAGAAGAAGTGGAGATGGTGGTGGCACCTGGAGAATGGGGGGAATTTGGTGCACTACCAAACCATGCGGCATATCTTACAGCTATTAAGTTAGGGGAGTTGCGCTATAAGGTAGGGAACAAAACCGAATACACGATTGTAAGCGGTGGATTCGCAGAGATTGTTGCTGATCGTGCCACTTTTCTTGTCACCTCTGCCGAGAAGGCTCATGAGATCGACGTGGAGCGGGCTCTGAAGGCTAAAGAACGGGCAGAAAAGAGACTGCAGGCGGCAGCGGCGGAAAGAGAGGCTTTTGATGTGGCACGGGCGCAGGCCGCTTTGCAGAGGGCTCTATGGAGACTCAAAATAGCTGAAAAGGCAAAGTGACCATGGCCTAGGCAAGGGTGTCATGGGTAAGATTTGGTATAAAGGGCAAGCCTGGCTTGCCCTTTTTTTTTGTAAGAGATGGTGATATATTAGGTTGTGGCTTCTATGAAAGAGAAGAAAAAGTGGGCGGTTAAAGTTATAATACTTGCTGCGGGTAAGGGGACACGAATGAAATCTGCCCGTCCCAAGGTATTAGAAGAAATTATGGGGCGGCCGATACTGGGTTATGTTTTGGATACTGCTGAAAAAGTTGAATCACAGGGGATTTATGTCGTTGTGGGTTATCAGAGCGGAGCCGTACAAAAAGCGTTTGGTGACCGAAAGGTCCAATTTGTTTTGCAGCCCAAGCAACTAGGGACGGGGCATGCTGTTTTTTGTGTGGGTAGGGAACTACGCGATTATGAAGGAGACGTACTTATTCTCTGTGGCGATGTGCCATTTTTGAAGCCAGAAACGGTGGGTATGCTTATAGAACAGCACATGGCACAGAGGGCAGCACTGTCTGTCTTGACGGCGGTTGTAGAGGATCCAGGCTGCTATGGCCGCGTAATAAAGGACGAAAAGGGCAATATATTAAAGATCGTGGAAGATAAAGATGCCGCGCGAGACGAAAAAACCGTGCGCGAGATAAATACCGGTATATATTGCGCGAATTTTCCGATACTCATGGATGCATTGCAAAGAGTGACCAGGGATAACGTTCAGCGGGAATACTACCTGACTGACGCGGTGGAGTTAATCAGGGGAATGGGCCACAGGGTTATCAGCGTCACCACGGATCGGCAGGACGAGGTTATGGGGATAAACAGCAGGGCAGACTTAGAGAAGGTTGCTGAGATAATGCAAGGAAGAG
>CAYSYZ010000054.1:5354-12996 GCA_964435205.1 uncultured Desulfovibrionales bacterium | reverse complement strand
CGCTAAGAGGGTCGTTGTCTCCGAAGAAAAGGCAGCTGAGAAAGCAGCAGAAAAGTAGAGGTTGCACCGGCGCCAAAACCAGAAGCCAAACCGACGGTCGAAGCAGCCATACCGGCCATTAAAGCCCCGAGGGAAGAAGCCCTTATATCGGAAGGACGGACTTCAGCAGGTTTATTACCTGTATATTTTGATTTTGACCAGCACAGTATCCGTTCTGACCAGACGTCGAGACTGGATCACAACGCGGAGTGGCTGAAAAACAATCCCACAGCCAGAATACGCGTAGAGGGGAATTGCGACGAAAAGGGATCTAACGAATATAATCTAGCCTTGGGTGAGCGCAGGGCGAATGGTACCAACGACTACCTGACGAACTTGGGTATTGTCCCCGAACGCATAGAGACACTGAGTTATGGCGAGGAGAACCCCCTTGACCTTGGTCACACTGAAGAAAGCTGGTCAAAAAATCGGCGGTGTGATTTTGTGATTGTAGACTACGGCCATACGACAAAATAAAACCCGTTCTTAGTCTGCGTCACTGTAATCTGTCGTCCGGACAAACAAGAAGGGATAAAAAAACAAATGAAAAAACGATTGCTAATAGGAATATCACTGATTCTCATGGTTGCCGGTCAAAGCTGGGCTGCGGAGAAAATCAAGATAGCCATTTTAAACCCCATAAAGGTCCTGGATGAATCTGAAGCAGGCAAAAAGGCCAGGGCTAGCTTATCAGCCAAATTCAAGACGCTGCAGGAAAAGATAAACACAAAACAAGCCGAATCAGAGAAACTTAAGCAGGACTTAGAGAAAAAAAGTGCCGTCTTGAGCAAAGAAGCCAGGGAAGAAAAGGAAAGAGAGCTGCAGAAGCAGCACGGGGAGTTCAAACAGCTTTACCAGGACGCTCAGTACGAAATGCAGCAAGCGGAACGTACCGCCATGGAACCTCTGCTGAAAAGCCTGGCAGATACAGTGAAAAAATTCGGCCAAAAGCAGGGCTATACGCTGATACTAGATTCCCGAAGTGGCATTCCTTACGCTGCTGAAGAAATTGATATCACAGATAAAATTCTCGACCTTTTCAATAAGGAAAATAAGACGAAGAAATAAATTGAAGCTCCCCGTCCGCCGCAGGCGAACCTGATGCGGACGGGGAATCTCCGTATGCAAGGTAAAATAGGCATAGTATTCGCTCGCTAACCCAGCTGTCCGCCAAAGGCGGACGGGGAATGCGCTCGCTATGCATGTTCAACGAGAACGGTAAAAGTCATTTAAAAGTAAAAAAGGGCGGGTAGAACCCGCCCTTTTTTTACCGAAACAGGATCAAGTGGGCCACCTGAAAATAAGCGAAGACTCCCAGCACATCGACCATAGTCGTGATAAAAGGCGCAGACATAATGGCTGGATCTAGCTTTAGACGGGAGAAAAAAAATGGCAATAAGCCACCGGCAAAACTGGCCAAGGTGGATATGACCACAAGACTTAGGCCAACTGTAAAAGAAACTAGCCAATCACCTTGTAACCAGTGGGCCCAGACAGTAACTATTGTTCCTAGCATAATACCCAACAAACCGCCTATAGTTACTTCACGGGATAACAGACCCAGGTAGTTACTAGTCGAAATTTCCTTTAGTGCCAAACCTCTCACCATGACCGTAGAAGACTGCGCACCAATATTACCCCCACTTCCAATTAGTAGTGGTATAAAAGCAGCCAGCGCAACGACAGACTTCAAGGTGTCCGCTTGACCTATAATGATATTGCCGGTCAGCGTGTTGGTTATGAGCAGTATGAGAAGCCATCCGACCCGTCGGCCAACAACCGAAAAAACTCTGGCCTTAAAATAACCCGTCTCCGGAACCTCCACGCCACCCATACGGTAAATGTCTTCCGTGACCTCATCTTCCATGACGTCCATCACGTCATCAACCGTTATTATCCCCACTAACCGGCCCTCTTTATCCACCACCGGTACGGCCAAAAGGTCGTACTTTTGGAGATCGCGTGCCACCTTTTCCTGATCATCCTCTGTCCTGACGGATATGGGGTCCGAGTCCATGATTTCGCCAATAACCGCACTATGGGGTTTAATGACCAAGGTCTTTAGAGAAACTATACCTACCAGCCGCCTTTTTTCATCGACCACATAGCAATAGTAAACGGTCTCCTTTTCCAGCCCCACGCGCCTGATCTTGTCCAGGGCTTCAGCCACGGTCATTTCCTTCTTCAGAGCCACATACTCCGGGGTCATAATACGTCCAGCCGTGTTTTCGGAATACCCGAGCAGTGTGCTGGTGACCTTACGTTCCTCCGGTGGAAGTAGCTGCACCAACCGTTTAGCCACTATGGCCGGCACCTCATCCAAAAGCCTGGCTAAATCGTCAGGCGACATTTCTTCAAGAATATCCTTGACCTTGCTGTCATGAAAACTCTGCAAAAGGTGTTGCTGATCCGGAGAGCTGAGATGCTCAAACACATCAACAGCTAATTCCTTGCCCAACAATCTAAAGAGGAGTACCTGCTCTTTCGGTGGATGGTGAGTAATCAGCTCAGCAATATCTTGGGCATTACTGGTCGACAGAATCCGTTTAATGACATCGAAACGACGTTCTCTTATCAATGGTTCTACCACTTCCCGCAGATCTCTACGCAGTTCTTCCATCGCCAGCCTCCACCGCGATTTTCTACGATTTCTCGTCGGACGGCACTAGTCGCAAACTTACTCTTTGGCACACCAATGTCAAATACATTTTTCTATGCTGAAAATATTTAAATCTACTATGACCTAAACAGGTCTCGTGTCGGTTTGGGGAAATATACAGAAATTTATGTCTCAGGCGAGCCCAAAAGCCTATGCAGGCTTAAGGGGTAGGTAAACATGGCATGTCGTTCCCTGACTGGGCTGGCTTTTAAAGTAGATCTTACCTCCGCAATAATCAACAAGGCGATAAACCACAGCCAAGCCAAACTCGCCAATAACGGCTTCTATTGCCGAGAATGGATTGTCGGTGGTATCCACATAACTGGGGAACAAGTCTGTTCCACTATAGTTTATCAATAGACAAAAGAAGTTGCCGTCCCCAACAATAGCGCCCCTATCTGTATCCTGAATCAATCGGCCGCCTATTTCTAGCTTTCCGCCGTTCGGCATGGTCTCGAGGATTCTGAAAACCAGGTTTTCGATAATCTTGGAAAGGTGGTCTGGAAACATCGTAATACGGATAGGCGGTTCTAAATCGATCAACAATTGTACACCGATCTGTCCTGCCCGCTCACGAATGTTACTGACCACTTGCTCCACGATTTGCCTGACCTCAATCTCTCCGGCCTTGCTATCTTCGGGTCTGGCATAAGTCAAAAAGTCAGACATCAACGTATCCAGTCTCTCTGCGTCCCGTAAAATGATATTCATTAATTTCTCCCGGTTACCGGATATACCTTGAACCAGCATCTGGACACACCCGGTTAAGGAAGCCAGGGGATTTCTTATTTCGTGAGCCATGGCCGCAGACAGTTGGCCGATAGAAGTCAGTACCTGGTTACGGCTAATTTGGTCCTCCATAGCCTTAATTCTGGTCATGTCTTGAAATAATATTAGCTGTCCTATATTTTCGTGATCTGCGTTTTGCAAAGGAGATATGGAAAAGGAAAGCCACAATTCCCTTCCCTCTCTATTTTTATATTGAAAGCGGGAAAGGCTGTCGTTTACCGAACCATCGCTGCCCAGGGATAGCAGGTCAAGATGTGGGAAAACTACAGAAAAAGATTGTCCCATAGCTTCACTACACGAAAAAGCGGTAATAGCCTCGGCAGCACGGTTGAACGATGTTATCCGACAATAGCTATCCACAGTAACCAGCCCGCTATTTATCGATTGTACGATATCCCGGTTAAACGCCTCTAGTTCCCATATATTCTTCTGTTTTCTATCCAGTTCGACTGCGTTTTTTCTCGCCTGTTCCGACCAGTAACTGCTTAAAAAAGCAATAAAGTAAAAGGCCACGATGTGTGTACAGACTTTATAAAGCACACCGGCCCCTGAAATATGGTCGAGGTTTGTTGGGTTAAAGTTAAGGATCCCTATATACCCAACATATTGCGAACACAGAAGGGCACCATAAAGAATGCTGCTCAGCGAAGCGGCTATCACCCCCCCTCGCCGATAAAGAAACCGGCTAGCAACCATGATTGCGAGCAAATAAAGGAAGGCGAAGGGGCTGCTTATTCCGCCCGTTATGCAAATGAGGACCGTAACAAGTATGGGGTCTAGAACAATCTGTAATAAGATGATTCGGTCGGGGTCTTTTGTTACTCTGAGCAGGAGACTATAGATGATGGTCAGAAAATACACACAGGCTATGAATATGTATAGAGGATATAGAGTGACAAATATACCGGCTGGCAATGACTGGTACTGAATGAAAACGGTAATAACCAGGAGGATGGTTATTACAACCACCCTCAAAGACATTAGCCAGAGTGCACTCACCAGATATAAGCTCCCAATTAGCCAGCTACTGCCCCAGCCAGCTTGAAAATCGGCAGGTACATAGCCACGATGAGGCCACCGATAGTTCCTCCGAGAAACACCATCATAAAAGGTTCAATCATCGCGGTTAAAGCGTCAACCGCTGCATCTACTTCATCATCATAAAAATCGGCAATCTTTCCCAGCATGGCATCAAGGGCACCGGTTGTTTCACCAACGCTGATCATCTGGACAACCATGGCCGGGAATACCCCGCTCTCCATGAGCGGCTCGGCTATCGAACGTCCCTCGCTTATGCTCGTCCTGACCTTTAAGATGGCCTCTTCAATAATCTTATTTCCCGCTGTACCTGCAACTATATTCAAGCCATCCAGTATCGGGACGCCACTAGTTATCAAGGTGCCCAGGGTTCTGGTAAACTTGGCTACGGCTACTTTTCTGATCAGTGGGCCAAAAACCGGCAGTTTAAGAACGAAACTGTCTACTAATTTTCTACCTTTGGCTGTAGCACAAAACCTTCCAAAAGCAAATACAAATAGAACCAGACCCACAATCATGAAAAGGATATTTTTCTTGAGGAATTCACTCAAGTTGAGAACAAGTTGAGTAGGAGCAGGCAATGCCTGGCCAAAATCGGCGAACATTTTCTGGAACACAGGGATTACAAAAAGGAGAATTACAGCCACAACTAAAACGGCGATACAAAGAACTACCAGGGGATAAGTCAGGGCTCCTTTGACCTTTTTCTTTAAGTTCATGACCTTTTCCAGATATGCAGCCAGTCGGTTGAGAATAACGTCCAGTATACCACCCAATTCCCCGGCAGCTACCATTCTGGAAAAAAGGTTGTCAAAAACCTTATGTTTTCCCATGGCATCAGCAAACGTCGACCCTGTCTCTACATCACTCTTTATTTCTGTAAGTATTCCCTTAAAGGTCTTGTTGACCTGCTGCTGGGCCAGAATATCTAGGCCCTGGATAAGCGGAAGACCGGCATCGATCATGGTCGCGAGTTGTCTGGTAAAAACGACCAGGTCCTTTTGCTTCACCTTGGGCTTCAGAAATTTTACATTCTCCAGGAGGTCCTTTGGCTTCTTCTTTACTTTTGTAGGCGTCAGCTGCATCCTTCTCAACTGAATCCGCACTGCGGTCTCGTCTGCCGCCTGTATCTCCCCGCTTCTCTTTTCGCCTGCGCTCGTTTTTGCTTCCCAGACATAAACGGCCATTTCTGTTCCTCCTCACCCTTACTCCGAAAAACCACCCGTATCATCCATCCTTTACCGTCGCTCGGGCAACTTCCTCTATCGTAGTCACACCCTCCAGTATCTTGGTCAACCCGCTCTGACGAAGCGTTTTCATGCCCGAACGCATGGCTTCTGCCTTGATCTCGATGGCCGATGCTCCGGCCAGAATCATCTCTTTCAACGACTCATTTACCGGCATGACCTCATAGAGGGCGATTCGTCCCCGGTAGCCACTCTGGTTACAGTTAAGGCAACTCTTACCCTGATAACAGATAATTTCTCCGGCAGCCTCCAAAGACAATCCCATATCCCGCAAAACTTCAACAGCGACAGGGATTTCTTCCTTACAGTCGGGGCAGATCTTTCGTACCAAACGTTGCGCCAGGATAAGGTTGACAGAAGATGCGACCAAAAAAGGCTCTACACCCATGTTGAGCAACCGATTGATTGTTGATGGCGCATCATTAGTATGGAGTGTGGAAAGGACTAGATGCCCGGTCAGAGCGGATTTGACGGCAATCTCTGCTGTCTCGAAGTCTCTAATCTCTCCGACCATGATTATGTCAGGGTCCTGCCTCAAAAATGACCGCAAGGCAGCTGCAAAGGTCAAACCTATGTCATCATGGATCTGGACCTGATTTATACCCATAAGGTTGAATTCGACGGGATCTTCAGCCGTCGAAATGTTCTCGGTAGCCTTGTTCAATTCGGCCAAGGCCGAATAAAGTGAGGTGGTCTTTCCGCTTCCCGTCGGTCCTGTAACCAGGACCATACCGTAGGGCTTGTGGATGGCCTCCATGAAATCTTTCAGGGGCTTGTCCTCAAAACCCAGTTTGGTCATGTCCAGTTGGAGGTTTGACTTGTCGAGAAGGCGTAAAACGACTTTTTCGCCAAACAAGGTGGGTAATACCGATACCCGGAAATCCATCTCCCTCCCTTTCCCAACCAGCAGTTTTATGCGCCCATCCTGAGGCAGCCTTCTTTCTGCAATGTCTAGTTTAGACATGATTTTAAGGCGTGAAATTATAGCATTCCTCAGGCGCATGGGGGGGTTCATCATCTCATATAAAACCCCATCGATCCTGAACCTGACACGAAAGACCTTTTCATATGGTTCTATATGGATATCGCTGGCATTTTTCTTAATAGCATCCGCTAGAATAAAATTGACCAGCTTGACAACCGGTGCTTCCGTGGCCGCCGTAGCCAGCACTGTGGCATCGGGTTCCTCTTCCTCCTTGCCATAGCCTATCCCCTCGTCCTTAAACCCCTCCATCACATCACTGAGGCTGGCGGACATGTCATAAAAACGATCCATGGCCTTCTTGATGGCCATGTCACTGGCCACTTGAACCACGATGTTTGTGCCGGTAATGAACTTTATGTCATCTATGGCCGAAATGTTGGACGGATCGGCAATGGCTATGGTCAAAACCGATCCAGTTTTCTTTAACGGGACAACTTTATATTTTTGGACAATACGCGGCGGGAGAAGTCTTATAACCTCATCTGGAACATCCAAAGTAGAAGGATCTACTACAGGAACCCCAAACTGTTTGCTCAGAAAATTGACAAGGCTATCCTCATCGATAATGCCGGCCTTGATAAGGCGGTAACCAAGAGAGCCCCCGTTAAGCTTTTGCTCTTCCAGAGCCGTCTTCAGTTGTTCCGCCGTTATTAACTTTTCCCTGACCAGTAACTCGCCGAGGCGCCCTGCCATACGTATCCCTCTAACCTATATGCTAATCGGCATGTGCAGGCAAACCCTTGAACAGCCAAATTCCGGTCACTAAAAATAAGGGTTATATTGACAGGGCGCCCATAATGCGGCCTGGCGGGTTTAACGAGCGCTGCCTCTGGCCGATAAGATAATCAAAGATATTATATGGAAAAATGGAAAATTTAGGATCCA
>CAYSYZ010000054.1:0-5344 GCA_964435205.1 uncultured Desulfovibrionales bacterium | reverse complement strand
TCCAACCACCTAGAGGTTTTCTATGCACTCCCCCGGGTAGATTTTCTTGCTTTTCTCCCGGAAGAAGAACTTTATCATTTGGCAGGGCAATTCAAAAGGCTAAGGGCAAGAAAGGGTGAAACAATCTGCCAGGAGGGAGAACCTGGTGATTCGTTTTTTATAATCAAGTCAGGCATTGTCGGAGTTTACAGAGGAGAGCAGGAGGGGGAAAGGCTTATTGCGCAATTGCAGCGAGGGGATTTCTTCGGTGAAAGGGCAATTCTTACCGGTGAAACAAGGATGGCCACGGTTAAAGCCGCCCTTGACGTCGAACTCTTTGAACTGAAAAAAGCAGATTTTGAGGCACTTATTTGCAAAAATCCGTCCGTTGCCCTTCATATCAGCCGTGTCATATCTTCCAGATTCCGCAAGTCAGGCAATTACATTGCTCCACTCCTTACCCCCTGCTTCTATAGTCTCATCGGTTCTCATGCCGGCATTGGTTGTTCCAGTTTCACTGCTAAGCTGTCAGTAGCCCTCGCCCGCGAAACAGGCAAAAAAACCCTGCTGATAGACCTCGATCAACCACGGGGACAGGCATTACGCTTTCTTGGCGGGCAACAAATCGATTACTTTGACGATCAACTAACCCAGGATTTCTCTCCCGAAACGAGGGCTGAACTAGAGCAGTCCTGGTATAAGAGCCCCACCGGGGTCATTATCTTTCAGTTGCCACAAAGAAGCGACCGAAAATTTGTTACAGAAATCAGTTCACGTTTATCCTCTATCCTGGAAGTATTAAAAACTAACTATACGTTCATACTGTTTGATCTTCATCATGAGATTGACACCGTATGTAAACGGGTTTTAAGGCTTTCCGATCGCATTCTCTTTCTTAGCTCGAACCTCGAGGAAGATATCTTTGAGGTCCGCACAAAACTGCGGCAAATTCAGGATGTTGTTGGCCCCGTGGCATCGCGAACCAAGGTCGGTATAAGCCATTTGAGAGGCAATAAAGGGCTTCCCCGCACAGAGATAAGAGACCGGCTGGGACTGGTAGAGGTCCCTGATGTATGGCAGAATAGAGAGGGAAAAGAGAGAGAAAAGGCCTTGAGAAGGCTAACGCGCGAAATGTGTAGAAAACGTACCGGCATAGCACTGGGAGCTGGAGGGGCACGTGGATGGGCTCATTTCGGTGTACTGAAGACACTGGAGGAAAAAGGCATCCCCATAGATATGATAACCGGTTGCAGTATCGGTGCATTTGTAGCCGCACTGTATGGCAAAACCGGGTCAGCAGAAAAGGCTATAGATCTTGCCTTTTCCCACTTCTCTTCCACTCGCCAAATAAGAAAAAATATATATGACTACGCGTTGACCGGAGGTGGCATTATAAAAGGAGAACGTATCTTATCTGTACTCGAAGAAATGCTAGGGGGTGCAGATTTTCTTGACCTATCCGTGCCAGTGAGTATCATAGCAGTAGACATGGCCACCGGTCAGGAGGTTATTCTCAAGCAGGGTTCGGTAAGTGAAGCCGTCAGGGCAAGCATAGCCAGTCCGGGTATGTTCAGCCCGTTCCACATGAACGGGAGATGGCTGGCCGATGGTGCGCTTCTTAATCCGTTGCCCGTGGACGTATTGATTAACGAGGGTGCCGATTTTGTGTTGGGTTCGGTAGTGGAGGCACGTGCTGGCGAACAATGGCCTGAAAATGGAAGGCCTTCTATCTTAAGCACACTATCCCGTTCCTTCTCCATAATGTTTTCTCGGGCGGCACGTGAAAGCATTAATAAAGCGGATCTGGTGATCTATCCCGACGTCAGAGGCTACAAATGGGGAGACTTTCATCTTGGCCGGGAATTAATAACTAAAGGAGAAGAGGCCTGTCTTGAAAAGATCGACGAAATCGAAAAGTTAATATCCTGTAAAAACTAGTACCTCATGCCTGTCACTATTAATTATTTGATCCAGAAGGCGATATCTCAATTCTCTGGAAGTATCGCTACAAAGGAAAGGCACGACGGGAAATGGATGAGCCTGTCATACGGTGCCCTGGGAGAAGCTATTGCCGAAATCGGAACCGGCCTTATATCCATCGGCGTAAAACCCGGAGACAAGATTGGTCTCTTCATCAGCAAAGGCTGCAATTGGCTAATTGCCGATCTTGCGATTCTGGGTGCCGGCGGAGTAGATGTCCCACGTGGTAACGACCTGGCCCTTGATGAACTTTCCTATATAGCTCGGCACGCGGGGGTTAGGGCCCTCGTCACGGACCTGCCCCCGGATATGCTGCCCGTTCTAAAAAGGGAAACCCCACAAATCGAATTCATCATTTACTCGGGGCATAAAACGCAGGTCGGGGAAAAAGGTGCCCTCAGCTGGCAGGAACTAAGAGCAAAGGGCAAAGAGGTATTATCTACTGGGGATAAAACATTTTTCCAACGCGCTAAAAATGTTAAAGAAAACGACCTGGCCACCATAGTCTACACTTCCGGCACAACCGGGCGGCCTAAAGGAGTTATGCTCACCCATGGGAATATCGCCAAAAATATCACCTGCATTCTTGAATACGTACCGATACAACCGGAAGAGCGTTTTTTGTCACTCCTTCCCCCGTATCACATGTTCGAAAGGATAATCGAATACATCGCTCTTTGGAGCGGTGCCTGCCTTATCTTCAGTGACCCGCAGAGCTTTCGCCATGATCTCCTGACGCAACAGCCAAATTTCATAGCCGGTGTCCCCAGGCTATGGGAGATGTTTTATCATGGAGTCATGGAACGGCTGAAAAAGGCAAGACACTACAAGCTGATCAGCCTGTTGCTCTTTGCCAGTAAAACTTTTATAAGATCCAGGCGTCTTATTACGAAAAAAAGAGCGCCATTTCCAGTAGTCTCCGGCTTGATTCCCAGGATAAGTTTAATGAAGGAAACCTGGCAGTGTCTTCTTTGCTTCCCATTTCATATACTTGCCAATCAGCTGATATACAGGGCCGTGCGAAAAAACCTTGGCGGCAACCTCAGAATAGCTGTAAGTGGGGGGGGAACTCTGCCCTCTCACCTCGATGATTTTTTCGAGATGATAGGGATAACACTTCTCAACGGCTACGGCCTGACCGAAACCTCGCCTGTTCTAACCATTCGGCGACCGGAAGCCAACATTAAAGGTACGGTGGGCAAACCCATACCCGAAACAGAAATAAAAATACTGGATGAGCATGAAAAAGAGGTAGAGCGGGGCCAAACTGGGGTTATCTGGGCCAGAGGTCCCCAGGTAATGCAGGGGTATTTTAAGGACAGGGAGGTAACGGATAGCGTACTCAAAAATGGCTGGTTTAATACCGGTGACCTTGGATTACTTACCTCTCGAGGCGATCTTATAATTACCGGGCGGGCAAAGGATACCATCGTCCTTTCCAGCGGTGAAAACATTGAACCGGAACCACTGGAAACGAATTTGGCCCTGAGCCCGTTCATATCTCAGGTCATGTTTGTCGGGCAGGACAAAAAATACCTGGGAGCGCTCGTAGTACCCAGTGTGCAATCCATCGAGAACTATGCCCTCAAACACCACATAAGTTACAGCGACAAAGAGGAGCTGCTACTGCATGCTAAAATTAATCAGCTTATTAAAGATGAGATCGATCGGCTGCATAACAAAAAGAAAAGTACTAAGCGGTGGGAAAAGATTATCCGGTTTCAGTTGATACCGGACGAATGGACGATGACCGATGGCCTGATGACTTTCACCTTAAAAAAGAAAAGGGCAGCCATCGCCGCAAAATTCAAGGAAAGCATCGAGAAACTATACCATTAATAGCACCCTGCCCTGTTTGTTGCAGGGTATTCTCTTCGGCCAGGTCCTACGTTCGGAAGGCCCAATCACTATAGGAGGCTGTCAGGCATGCAGAAACACAGGCATGATTTTGTGAACACCTTTGACCAGGGCTCGATAGCGTTCGGCATAAGCCGCGGGCTCGATGAAAAGTCCCTCGTCGCCTACCTGCAGAAATTTACCGATGATGACCTTATGAATCTACTGGTAGAACGGCTAACGGACCCCGAACTCATGGAGATAGTGGACTTTGTCAGTAGGTTATTGAAAAGACACCTTTCGGACGACGAATATCACCGTTACTTCCTGAAAGACAAAGGTCATCGCTAAAAAGGATTCGCGCCGGTCTGCGCCATGTACCGGACCGACCTGGCCTCCTCCCAATAAAGATGCCAATCCTGATGTTTTCTTCGGCCAAGCTGTTTCCAAATCTTTCCTACCCATACCATTTCATCTTGCAATACCGACCGATTCCTAATATAAAATCAAACAATATGACTATACCATACTGAGCCGATAAATTTCCAGGCAACAGCTCAGCCTGCGCGGTTCAGTTCAACAGGACTTTTTACGGTCGGCTTCGCGCCGTAAAAAGTATTATTCGTTATGTGATCGTACAAAGGATTGTTGAATTGGCAAATCAGCTTTTAAGAAATGAGATGCGAAAGGAGATAGCTTCGGCACTGCAAGCATTTGCCGATATCGGGAGCATAGATCATTCTGGCCTGCGTGGACGTATCAGGGAAATCATTACAGAAAAACTTCTCAAGCCCATTTTGCCCCCTGGTGTGGAAATTGGCACGGGGAAGATTACTGATTCACTCGGCCATCTTTCAGCAGAAACGGATATTATCATCTATAGCAGACTCACGCTTCCGCCCTTGGTGTACGGACATTCAACGGGTCTATTTCCTGTAGAAGCCTGCATTTATTCCATCGAAGTGAAAAGCACGTTAACCGCCGCTGAACTCAAGGATTCATTAGAAAAGGTTCGAAAACTTAGGTCCTTAAAATATCTGAATTCCTTTTATCCGCTAAACTTCATAAATCCTATTGGGCCACCATCGTCCTTTGTAATACCGGCTCTTTTTGCCTTTTCAAGTGATCTAGTTCTGGATCAACTGAGTGAAATTGAACGATATAGAAAATACGACAGTAACGCTGATTCCGCACCCCTCATACCTGTTCTATGTATCCCTAAAAGGGGCTACTGGTGGTTCAAACCAGATGAACCTGACAAAAAATGGATCTGTCATCCTCCAACATCTGATTTCGATGAGATAATCGACTTCATAGGCGGATTAGCTAACACCATTCCTATTCAAATCATAAAAAAAGGACAACCCCAATACGGCAATTACATAATCCAACCAAGGCCGTTTAATAAGGAGTAAAAATCACATAATCGGGTAGCCGGGGTTTTTCTCCCCCAGTCCCACTATAAGCGCTAACTTAAGAGAGCAGGATTTCTCGTTCGATAGGGGTAGGAACGATACATTGGTTTGTATCGCCCCTCCCTCCGAACCGG